>CAILQO010000391.1 GCA_903836285.1 uncultured Chloroflexota bacterium | reverse complement strand
GACCGGCACCTGTGGGAGGTGGTCTGGAACCCCCACTGGGCCTCGCCCGGCTGAGGTCGCCCTGTCACTCGCTGGTGAAGAGGCACGGCAATTCCGCGCGCACCATTCGCCATGAAGTCCGCCTAGCTCAGCAGTGGGGCGCGCGAGCGGCGACTAGGTCCAAAGGCAAACACCGAGAGTTCCTCGCGTCGGCAACTGGTCAGGACTCGAGACCGACCCATTCAGCCATCCGTAGTGACGCGGCCATGCTTGACGGCTTCCCGCGGCCCATCGCCCGCGCTTCTCCCGTTCTTCCCATGTATGCGTCGCCTGTCGCGCCTGGCGGGCCTCGCCGGCTATGCCGTCTCGACGGCCGTCACCAACCTCTGGCGCCACCCCACCCAGAGCGCCTCCGCCATCTTTGCCATGGTGGTCATGCTCGTCGTCCTCAACGGCTTCCTCATCGTCGTGAACGACCTGAGCCTCGCCATCGACGCCCTCGAACAGAAGGTCAACCTCATCGCCTACGTGCGTGACGACGCCCCGCCAAGCGCCGGCCCGATCATCCTCGACCGCATCGAACGCGCGCCCGGCGTCATCGAGGCGCGCTTCGTCTCCAAGGAGGAGGCGATGGCCCGGCTCCGTGCCGACCTCGCTGACCGCGCCGACCTGATCGACATGGTCAGCGGCAACCCGCTGCCGGCAAGTGTCGAGGTGCGCGTCGACGACGTGACGCAACTCCGCGAGGTCGCCGCCTCGCTCCGCACCGACCCAGTCATCGAGGAGGTCATCCTTCCCGAGGACGCGATCGACAACCTCGTGCGCCTCGCCCGTGCCACGCGCGTCGGTGGGGCGATCGTCATCGTCGGCTTTGCCCTCGTTACTACGCTTGTGGTGGGGAACGTGATCCGCCTCGCTGTCTTCGCCCGGCGCCACGAGATCGAGCTGATGCGCCTGGTCGGCGCCACCGACTGGTTCGTGCGGTGGCCGTTCCTGATTGAGGGCGTCCTCTACGGCGCGATCGGGGCTGCCGTGACGATTGCCGTCGTCATCGGGTCGCTGCCTTGGGTGGAGGGCGCCGTGCGCGACATCTTCCGATTCCTGCCGATGACTGCCGACCCGTCCCTCTGGATCCGACTCTCGGCGACCACCACCGGTGTCGGCCTCGCGGTCGGCGCCACGGGGTCGTACATGTCCGTGCGCCGCTTCCTTGATGCCTGACCGACGCCACTCCGCCCGAAAATCCTCTCACTCGCGACGCACCGGGGGATCGGGCAAGGGGCGGGGATCCACACCGGAGCGCGACAACCAACGCCGTCCCCGCAGATCGATAGCACGATGATCATCCTCCGCAACGTCACCAAGGCCTACCAGACCGGGCGCGTCGCGCTGTCCGGCGTCACCCTGACCATCCCGGCCGAGGACTTCGTCTTCCTCGTCGGCGGCAACGGCGCCGGCAAGAGCACGCTGCTGAAGCTGTTGACCCGCCAGGAGGTCGCCACCTCGGGCGTTGTCATGGTGGGTGGGCAGGACCTGCGCGAGCTGCCGGAACGACGGGTCCCCGCCTACCGCCAGAACCTCGGTGTCGTCTTCCAGGACATCCGCCTCTTTCCGCGCCAGACGATCGAGGAGAACGTCTCGGTGAGCCTGCGTGTGGCGGGGATGGACCGGCGCACCGACGGGCGCGACCTGGTGGCTGATGCCCTTGAGCTGGTCGGTATTGCTGCCCACGCCAAGCGCTTCCCGCACCAGCTTTCGGGGGGCGAGCAGCAGCGCGCCGCCATCGCCCGCGCCATCGTGCGGTCGCCGTCGCTCCTGCTTGCCGACGAGCCGACCGCTAGCCTGCCGCCCGACAGCTCGTGGCAGGTGGTGCAGCTGCTGGCCGAGATCAACCGTCGGGGCGTGACCGTTGTCATCGCCACCCACGACCGCGACGTTGTCGACCGAATGGGTCGGCGCGTGATCGAGCTGGACGGCGGGATGGTCCGTCGCGACGATCGCTACGGGCGATTCGAACCCGGCATCGACGTCTCCGGGTCGTGGCCGGTCGTTGGGGTGCGCACCGATGGGTGACCGCGCGTGGTCCCGGGTCGCCGGCACGGTCGCCGTCGCCGTCGCCATTACCATCATCGCGGCCCCGCCGGTCGCCGCAGAGAACCTCCTCGAT
>CAILQO010000390.1 GCA_903836285.1 uncultured Chloroflexota bacterium | reverse complement strand
CTCGTCGCGGCCGGCGAGGTGGACCTGGCGGTGATGGATCGCGTCACGCGCGACGGGACCGAACCGCAGCTCGCAGCCGACGCGGGGGCAATGGCGATCCTGGGGGCGGTCGGTGGCACGGCAACCGTGGTCGGGCCGGTGATCGTCGCCGGGCGCCAGCACGTGGACCCCACGCTCGCACATCGACTGCTCGAGGCGCGTCGCACCCGTACGTACCGGGCGGCTGGCCTGCCTGACGACGACGCTGAACCACTGCGCCCGGCACGGCTCCAGGCCGGCCGGCGTGTGGGCGACGCGGGACGCCTGGCGCGCGCGCACGGCTGCCTGCTTGGGCAGGCCGCCGGCGATGCCCTCGGGCAACTCGTGGAGTTCTCGGGACCGGCGACCATCGCGCGCGACCATCCGGACGGCGGACCTCGTTGGCTCGTCGATGGGGGCACGTGGCGCACCATCGCGGGCCAGCCGACCGACGACACCGAGATGGCGCTCTGCCTTGCGCGGGCCATTGTCCACGCCGGCGGGTTCGACCGCGAGGCGACGGCCCGTGCGTACATGCGGTGGGGCACGGGGGACTTGCCATGGGCGCTCGAGGGGGAACGCAACCGCAGCGGTGGATCGCTCCCGTTTGACATGGGCGGGACAACCAAGAAGGCCGTTCTGGCACCAACCGCGCGCGACGTCGAAAGGGGCGCGGTCGCCGACGCCTGTACCCGCGCCGCGGCCGGATCCATCCCGTCGAACGGTGCGCTCATGCGGGTCTCGCCACTCGGGGTATGGGGAGCCGGTCGCCCCATCGACGAGGTCGCACGCGCCGCCCGCGCAGACGCTGCACTCACGCACGGTCACCCGTACACGCAAGGTGCGTCAGCCGCGTTCGCGGTCGCCATCGGTCACGCAGTCTGGACCGGTGCCGGGGCACACGAGACGTGGAAGGTTGCCCTTGACGTCGCGCAGGGCCCGTTTGGGGACCCGGCCGTCGCGGCAACGATCGAGGCAGCGGCCGACGGCCCGCCCGCTGACTTCATCCATCACATGGGGGCGTGCGCGACCGCACTTCGCAACGCGTTCTTCCGGCTGTTGCACGAATCGGACCCGGCAACGGCGCTCGTCGCGACGGTCAGGGAGGGGGGCGACACCGACACGACGGCGGCGATTGCCGGGGCGTTGCTCGGCGCGGTGCATGGGCGCGAGTCCCTCCCGGTGCAGTGGCGCCGGATGGTCGAGACGTGCCGTCCGCTTGCCGGTCGCGACGTGCCGGTGCACCACCCTCGGCCGCGATGCCTCTGGCCAGTGGACGTGCTGGCGCTCGCGGAACGACTGCTTCTGGCAGGTCGGTAAGCCCGTGGGAGCGAACGGTCGTGCGCGGATGTTGCGCGAGAACCCCCAATCCCCCGGAGGATCCCCGTCACCCCTAAAACCCCCTCGCTCCATCCCTCCCCGGTTGCGACGGGCGAATACGACCTCCTACGGAGGCACTTGGCTACGGAGACCCATGGGTGGCGTGGCCCTCGATGATCGATCCCGCGTCAATACCGTGCGCACCCAGGAACTTCCGCACGATAGCCTGTCGGCGAAATGGCGTATCCGCGCGCCCCGCTCCGACGACCGACCGACGCCGAGTTGCGCCCGGGAGCAAACTTGGCCCGCGCTGACCTCACCGGCACCGTGATGCCGGAAGTCGACCTGTCCCTCGCACGATTGGTCGAGGCGGACCTCTCGGGGGCGACCTTGACACGCGGCTACCTCACCGACGCGAAGCTTCGGCGCGCGATCCTGCGTCGTGCCGACCTGACAAAGGTCAGCATGTCGAAGGCGAACTTCGTGCGCGCGAACCTGACCGAGGCGGTCCTCGTCGGGGCCGACATGTCGGAGACGGTGCTCATCGGGGCGAACCTGACTGGCGTGGACCTCACGAGGGCTGACCTCTCCCGTGCCAACCTTTCGGGGGCAAACCTGACGGGGGCTGACCTGTCGCGCGCCGAGTTGTGGGGGGCAAACCTGACGGGTGCGAACCTGTCGGGGGCGACGCTGCGCCGCACCGACCTATGGGGGGCTACCTTGACCGGCGCAGTACTCGCGCGCGCCGACCTCACCGAAGCGAATCTCAGCGGGGTCGCGGCGGAACGCGTCGACTGGTACCGGGCGAACCTGACAGATGCCGTGGTCTTCGGGGCGACCGGCGTACCGCTGGAGGAGGCAACTGGCCCGCTGCACTAGGGGTCGACCGGGTCGTTGCCGACACGCCTGAAGGAAGCGTCAACAGAATCACGCCCCGGGTTGACGAAAGGCGGCCGCCACCAAGAAAATGGCCGGGCGTGCCTGCCATCGCACACCCGGCCGGGAGTCGCACGTCACGTGGCGAGGCTCTACTTTCACCACGCGCTTGCACCTCTCATGACGGGCGGCCACGGTTCCGGTTGCACTCGATGCGGCCGACTGGTGGCCCGCCGCGTAGAACGCGGCCCAGTTCGTCAGGCGCCTGACAACGGGCCTGGGCTTTCGGCGAAGTCCCGTCTCTGGGGCGCAACGACCTGACCGCTACCCCGCAGCACGTTTTGTGGGCAACCGGCAGGCGACGCCTTGCCGCGATTGCGGCACTCGCCGTGACGCTCTTGGGCATCGCGACCATCCGCGGTGGCAACCCAGCTCCCACGGGATCCGTGACCGACGACGAGCGGTGGGTCGTGCTTGAGGCAGGCGATCGCAGACCCGCGTTCGTGGCGCCGCGCGGGATCGCAGTCGACCCGGACGGAACCGCCCTCGTCGTCGATCGTGATCGTGGGACGGTCTGGCGGGTTGGCCCCGACGGCACCGTCCGTGGGTCGTGGGGGGCGCGTGGCGCCGGGCCGGGAACCTTCGACTGGCCGGTCGCCGTGGCCGTGTCGGTGGGTGGCGACGTGTGGGTCGCTGACGCCGGCAGCGGCCGGGTGGAGCGACGCACGCGCATCGGGCTTCCCGTCGAAGGGTGGCGCCCCACAGCGCCGTTCGACGGGCCGGTCGCAGTTGCGGTTGAAATCGCCGGCACGGTTCTCGTCGCCGAACGGGATGCGAACCGTATCGCCCGGCTCCGCCCCGACGGCGCGACGGTTGACACGTGGACGTCACCACGCGGCGACACGACCACGTTCCGCGCGCCGTCGGGCATCGCCACGGGCCCGGACGGTTCGTTCGCCGTCGCTGACACGGGCAACGCACGCGTGGTCATCCTCGACGCCGATGGCTCCCTGATTGAGGTAGTCGATCGCGTCGGGGCGGATGCCCGTCTTGCGGAACCGACCGGCGTCTCGTTCGGCCGGGACGGGTCGCTGGACATCGTCGACGAGGGCGCGCGCGTGGTTTGGCACCGGGCGCCAGACGGGTCGGCGACGGTGGTCGATCTCGGGGGTGACCCGGGCGTGCGCCCCTTCCCGGTGGCGGTCGCGCGGGACGGACGCGGTCGCCTGCTCATCTCCGATCGGGCAATGCGGCAGGTGAGGGTCATCAACCCGGACGGGGCGCCGGTTGACGCGTGGGGGCGAGACGGCGGTGACGGCGGTACCTTGCGCACCCCCATCGGCCTGGCCGTGGCACGCGACGGCACGATTTTCGTGGCAGAGATCAGCCGCCACCGCATCGCACGGCTCTCGCCCCGGGGCAACATCCTCGGGTCATTCGGTGCGCGGGGCGACGCACCGGGAAGGTTTGATGGGCCGTACGGCGTGGTGG
>CAILQO010000389.1 GCA_903836285.1 uncultured Chloroflexota bacterium | reverse complement strand
TGCAAAGCGTGGGCAGGCGGTGAAGCTGCAACTCGACGACTCGGTCTCGTTGGCGCTGGCACAGACTGCTGCGAACGGTCAACCCGAGGCGACGCTGTACCTCGATTGCATCGTCGTTGACCGGCTCGTTCCCACTCCGCAAAACCCCGTGCCGCAGGTTGTTGTCCGGGTCGTGGCTGCCGGTCGGCAGGCGCCCCGCGGCTCCTACCGTCTCCCGGTTCGAATGCCCCTGACCGATGCAGCGGTGAGGGTGTCGTCGTACGGAACGACCTCATGGAAACCAATCGCCGCATTCATCCATGACATCAGCGCCGGTGGGCTCGGAATCACGTCCGACGAGGAAGTCGCTCAGGGCCTCAAGATGCGGGTGCGCTTCCCAGTTCCTGCTGGTTCGGGAGAGATGTCGGTGACCGTTGAAGTCATGAATGTGACGGATGTGTCCCCCGGCGAACGACTGTCGAAATACAAGCTGGGGGTGAAATTTGATGACGCTACCCAACAGCAGCGCGAGCGGATGGCCAGGGCAATCCATCGTGCGCAACTCGAGAACCGTCGCCGTGATCAAATCGCGGGCAAGATTGACCGGTCGGATGAAACCGAGGCAGCGAGCTGACCGGCGCGTATCCTTTGAAATCCGTGGCCGCACGGCGACGCTTGGAGAGTGACCGATGGCGAAGAAGCCCCAGATGGTGTCCCTGGAAGATTTCGGCAAGCCACCTCCCCCACCTGCGAAAGCCCCTTTCCCCGTGGTTGCATACTCAATCTTTACAGCGCTCATCCTCTTTATCGTGGTAGGTGGATGGTTCGCGTACGACTGGATGGACAAGCGTGCGATGCAGTATTGGGGCAAGTCGGCGGAAATCGCTGACGCGGGACGCTTCGGCACGAAGTAGCGCAATCCCTGAGGCGCCATGTGCGTCCTGCCTTACATCATCGGACGGCTCTGGAGTTTTTTTTGCGGGATCAGTGAAACCCCTGATGCCTCGCACTGGCCAAGGACGCATCGTTAAGACAGGTACTTGACCCGCGAAGTGGTCGAGGAGGTGTCCGATGCGTCTCAAGCCGAACATGGTTTCGCTCGAAGATTTCGGCAAGCCGCCGCCGCCGGTTCCGCCAGCTCCTGTTGATTGGCGTGCCTACATTATCTTTACGCTTGTGCTCGTAACTATTGTGGGCGGAGGTTGGTGGAGCTGGGACGCGGTGACCGAGCGCGCGCTCGCGTATTGGTCAAGTTCTGCCGAGCTTGCCGATCAGGGTCGATTCAACACGAGGTGATGCCCACGCCTGTCGTACGGGGGATCAGCGAGGTGGGCTACCGGTCTGGCCTTCGCCTGCATTTCACGTGCGTGACAGGTAGCGATCTGCGCCGAAATCGCGACCGATTGGCGGTTCTTTGCGGTAGATTTTGCATGTCACTCGACTGCAACCGTGAAGGAGGAGCCGATGCGACGCCCACCCATGGTCCGCCTTGAAGACTTCGGCAAGCCACCCGCCCCGCCGCCGCCTGCGCCATTTGATGTGCGATCTCACGTCTCGTTTGCGGTGGTCGCGGGTCTGATCCTCCTCATGGGCTCGATTGGATGGGATTGGGCAACCGAGCGGGCAAGCACATACTGGACGCGGACTGCCGAGATTGCCGACCAAGGGCGGTTCGGCACGCGCTAGGCGCAGCTTTGAGGTGCGCCAATCGGAGGTGACCTGAGGGCGCGAGGCAGGTTGACGAGAGCCGTCGTCGTGGCCGGTACAATGCACTCGATGACGGCATCCCTCCCTTCAGAACCGGTACGCCTTGGCCAAGTACTAGAGGATTTCAGGCCGGTAGCGCCTCCTGAGGCGTTTCCTAGGCTCCGACGGTTCGTCACCTTTATCGGCGCGACCTCGACACTTGAGTCTGTCCAGGCTTTCAAGATCGAGGAGTTCCTCAAGCAGCAGGTTTCCACCTCGACACCTCCACGCTTGTACATGGAAGCCCTCAAGGCGTACTTCGCCTTCGCTCAGAAGGCCGGTCACATCGGCGCTGACCCAATGAAGAACGTGCGCCTGCCCCGGGCGACCGGCATTGCTGCAACCGCGGCTCGACGTACGGCCGCTGCGGCTGCTGCCGGAGCCAACCCTGCTGCACCTGCGGTCACGCCGATGGCGTCGCGTACGGTCGAGGTTGAGTACATCTCAAGGGCTCGGCAGCAAGAGATGATCGCGGAGCTCGACCGCCTCAAGGTTGACGAGCGCCAGCGCATAAGTGCCCTCTTGGAGGAGGCAATCAAGGACGGCGACCTCTCGGAGAACGCCGGCTATGACGATGCCAAGATGAGGCAGGGTCTGCTCGAAGCCCGTATTCGGGAGCTTGAGGACAAGCTGAGACGCGCGGCGCTCATCGAGGATCAGGACGTCGATGTCGCCACGGTGGGCGTTGGCAGTCGCGTCACGCTCCGCGACCTGCAAGATGACGAGGATGTCGAGTACACGCTCGTCGGTCCCGAAGAAACCGACCCAGCGCGCTTCCGCATCTCGCATCGTTCACCGGTGGGCAAGGCGCTGCTTGGAAAGCGCCAAGGCGAGGAAGCTGACGTCACCACCCCCGGAGGGATCCACCGCTTCCGAATCGTTTTGGTTGAACGCGACGCCTAGCCCGGACGCGGCGGCGCGCTCCAGTGCCATCCGCCGTTGGTCTTCTTGACGATGCCAGCGATCAGCACAGCGGTTCAGGTCGTCGTGGCGTTCGGGGGTGCCTACCTCGTCGCGCTCTGGTTCAGCATGATCGTCTGGACCTATTACGATATCCGTGCGCGTTCGCAGGACATTTATGTCCACATTTTTGCGACTGCGCTTGTCCTCATATTCAACGTTTTCGGGCTACTGCTTTACTTCATTCTTCGTCCGCGGGAGACACTGGCGGAGGCGTACGAGCGCTCCCTGGAGGAGGAAAGCCTCCTGCAGGATCTGGAGGATCGTCCGCATTGCCCGAGCTGTCGGCAGCGGGTTAGCCCAGACTACATGGTCTGTCCAAGTTGCCATGTAATTTTGAAAAATCGATGCGTTGCACCTTCATGCGGTCGCCTCGTGAACCCGCGATGGGAACTCTGCCCATTCTGCGGCTCGCTCCAAGTCGGGCACATCGAGGAACACGGCGAACCTCCGTCGCACGGCTCAAACGTGCCGATCGTGCCGATCAGCGTATTTGGCCCTGACCCGCAAGGTGCGGGCACTTCGGGTCCGGGCTAGGCGGGTGATTGCCCAGTTGCCGATCGTCCTTGCGTCCCGTTCCCCGAGGCGCCAGGATGCGATGCGGGCTCTGGGCTTGCCCTTTCACGTTGAGGTATCACACATCGAGTTGCAACTGCCGCCCGGTGACGACCCATGTGATCCAGTGCCGGTTGCCGTTGCCAAGGTCGTCGACATCGCCGGCGCGATTGACCGGCCGACGTCGATCATCGGCGCAGACACGATCGTAGTCGACGGGACGGATGCCCTTGGCAAACCGGTTGACGCGAACCATGCCGTTGAGATGCTGGTGCACCTCCGGGGCCGGGAACACGCCGTGAGAACCGGTGTTGCACTCGCAGTTTCCGGTGAGATCGCCACGCTTGAGGTGTCGTCGTCTGTTCGGATGCGTTTGTTCGACCGCACGACCGCGCAGGCGTACGTGGCGACCGGTGAGCCGCTTGATTGCGCCGGGAGCTACGACGTGCGCGCCGGAGGAGCTGCGCTTGTTGAGACGGTCATTGGCTGCCTATCCGCGGTGGTCGGCTTCCCGGTCGTCGCAATCGCCCGATTGCTTCAGAATCACGCCGGCATAACGAGCCGTGTCGGGGCGATCGAAGCATGTGAGGCACTGTGCAATGCGCCTTGTCGAGCCCGAGACCCGAAGACTGCTCACGGCTGCGCCCCTACCCGGTTTGGTCATTGACGGAAACCACCGGTGACCACCCCCTAGGTTCTCCGCCTGTGCTCCAGTGAGTGGATCCGTCGCGTGGCGAACCGATCATGAGGTGGACTGCTGGATCTCCCGACGGATACTTCCGGCGCGTCGCACGTTTCCCGGATCACTCGGGCGTACTTGCCCTCGACGGACACTCGCCTTCGTCGCAGCCACACTGGCCGTCTCGGTATAGGTAGCGCAGCTACGGGCAGTCCGCGGCTACGCGAAGTTCCCGGGCGAACGCGCGAAGTGGTCCGGCACGGTCGATCGGGTCCGCTCGGTCCATTCGGTCGATGATTGCACTGGCGATGATTGCGGCATCGGCAACGCCACGCAAGCTCGCCACGTGTTCCGGACTCGACACGCCAAAGCCGACAGCGAGCGGCACGTCCGTGAACGCCCGCACGCGAGCGAGGTAGGTTGGCAGGTCGTCTGGGAGCGATTGCCGTGCTCCCGTGACACCTGTCAGGCTCACGCAGTAGAGGAACCCCCGCGCACGGGCGGCGATCGCTCGAAGGCGCGCATCCGGCGTCGTCGGCGCGACGAGAAAGATCACATCGATCCCGACCGGTTCCACGGCCGCGATCAGATCATCGGACTCCTCTGCGGGTAGGTCAGGGACGATCACGCCATCAACCCCCGCGGCGCACGCGTCGGCTGCGAAGCGTGCCAGCCCCCGCGACAGGATCGGGTTGTAGTAGCTCATGAGGATGAGTGGCGCCACGACGCCTTCCGCGCGCAGGGTCCGCACGGTGTCAAGCGCGGCCCCGAGCGTCGCGCCCTGTCGGAGTGCCTCAAACGACGCGCGCTGAATTGTTGTGCCGTCCGCTTGCGGGTCGGAGAATGGCACTCCTAGCTCGATGAGGTCAAAGCCACCGTCGATTAGCGCGGTAACGAGGGTCCGGGACTCGTCGATCGACGGGTACCCAATCGTCTGCCACCCGATGAGGGCCATCGTCCCGGCCTCGCGATGGCGTGCCAGAGTGGCACTGATGCGCGAGTTCACAAGGTCACCCCCAGGCGTGTCGCAACCGTGCTCAGGTCCTTGTCTCCCCGTCCGGAGCAGTTCACCACGATGCACTCGGAGGATGCTCGGGTCGCGGCGTATTCCGCGGCGTAGGCGATGGCGTGTGCGGTCTCAAGCGCAGGAATGATCCCCTCCGTTCGGCAGAGCAGCTCGAACCCGGCCATCGCGCCGACGTCATCGACGGCGACGTACGTAGCGCGCGCCGAGTCCTTGTACCAGGCATGTTCAGGCCCGACACCTGGGTAGTCCAACCCTGCTGAGACGCTGTGGGTCTCCACGACTTGCCCATCCTCGTCCTGCATCAGGTACGACAGTGCGCCGTGAAGCACGCCTGGGCGCCCGGCCGATAGCGGTGCAGCATGACGGCCGGTCGCCACGCCGTCGCCGCCAGCCTCAACGCCGATCAGGCGGACCGACAGGTCGTCGTGGAATGGATGAAAGATGCCCATCGCGTTGGACCCGCCACCGACGCACGCGATCACCGCATCCGGCAGTTTGCCCACCTGCGCGATCGACTGTGCACGCGTCTCGCGCCCGATGACGCTTTGGAAGTCTCGCACCATCGTTGGGTACGGATGCGGTCCCACCACTGACCCGATGATGTAAAAGGTGTCGTTCACGTTCGTCACCCAGTCACGGATCGCCTCGTTGATCGCGTCTTTCAGCGTCCGTGACCCCGACGTAACTGGGCGGACTTCGGCACCGAGCAGTTTCATGCGGAACACGTTTGGGGCCTGCCTGCGTATATCTTCCTCACCCATATAGACGATGCAGTCGAGACCGAGCATGGCGCATGTGGTCGCCGTCGCGACGCCATGCTGTCCGGCCCCAGTCTCGGCAATGATCCGGCGCTTGCCCATTCGCTGCGCCAGCAGTCCCTGACCGAGCGCGTTATTGATCTTGTGCGCACCGGTATGGGCGAGGTCCTCACGCTTGAAGTAGATCTGCGCGCCACCGACTTGGGCAGTCATCTTCGCCGCGTGGTAGAGCGGAGTCGGTCGACCGATGAAGTCGCGTGCGAGGGCGTCATACGTCGTCGCAAAGACCGGGTCCTGGCGCGCGACGTCGTACGCCTCGATGAGTTCGGACAGTGCTGGCATGAGCGTCTCGGGCACGAACTGCCCGCCATACGGGCCGAAGCGCCCCGGCCTCGCGGTGCCGGTGGTCACGGTTGTGGTCGACATCGTGCGGGAAGTCCTCTCGGGTGCAGGGGGTTACGGCAGGTACTGGGGGCGTGTCACCCCTCTCCCAGCGCAACGGGGGAAGGGTGTGAACCGGGGGTAGTTTCCCGTCCGATCTGGATGGCAAGGTGGGCGTTGTGCGTATCGGGCGATGCTGGACACGGTCTAGCGCAGGCCCATCGCGGTCGCCACCCGGGCAAGTGTCCGGTCAGCGACCCCGCGGGCGCGCAAGGCACCGTCCAGAAGGATGTCGTCGAGGTCACTTCCGCCAAGGAGGGCGCGGCAGCGGGCTTGTATCGGGGTG
>CAILQO010000388.1 GCA_903836285.1 uncultured Chloroflexota bacterium | reverse complement strand
TACCTTGGCGCGACGCCGGTGCCAGTCCCGCTCGACTTCGACCGTGATTTCCGGTTCGATCCCAACGAGATGCGCCGACGCATTACGCCGCGGACCCGGCTGATCGTCCTGAACTCGCCGCATAACCCGACAGGGGGTGTCCTCACGCCTTCAGACCTAGAGGCGGTCGCCGACATGGCGCGAGAGCACAATCTCTGGGTGCTGGTTGACGAGATCTACTCACGCTTGATCTATGACGATGGCGCGGGCGGACGGGCCCACCACAGCATCGCGTCGCTGCCGGGTATGCGCGAACGCACCATCATCCTCGACGGGTTCTCCAAGACCTACGCGATGACAGGTTGGCGTCTTGGATACGGCATTGCGCCGGCGGCGATCATGCCTCATCTTGTACGTCTGCAAGTCAACGTCGTGTCTTGCACGGCAAGTTTTGTGCAAGTCGCGGGCGCGGCTGCGCTCGACGGTCCGCAGGACGCGGTCGACGCGATGGTGAAGGAGTTCGAGGCGCGCAGACGCCTCGTTGTGGATGGCCTCAATGAGATCGATGGCATTGAGTGCCGAGACCCAGGCGGCGCCTTCTACGCATTCCCCCGAATCGACGTGCCTGGCATGACGTCGAAGGAAGTCGCCGACTCGCTGCTCATGGAAGAAGGGGTCGCGGTCTTGTCGGGCGGGGCCTTTGGTGCACACGGCGAGGGATTCCTGCGACTGTCGTTCGCGAACTCGCGCGACCAGCTCCGGGAGGGATTGGCACGCATTCGCGACGGTATCACTCGCTTGCGCAGTCGCTAAGGCTGTTAGCCGTACTCGCTCTTCATTGTGGAGAGCGAGTACGCAAGCACCCCGAACCCGCCCGGCACTCCTAGGGTGGGCAGATCCGCTACTGGAAACGTGCGGTTCGGACGGCATCGGAGAACGCGCGAGCCCGGCGCGCGAGTTCGGTCCAGTCACGGCGGCCAACGACACCACGGTCGACGAGATCTGACCCGGCACCCACAGCAATCGCCCCGGCCCTGATGAAGTCCCCGACGTTTTCGGGGTTCACCCCGCCGGTCGGGACTATGGGCACATGGTTCAGTGGACCACGTACGTCTCGAAGGTATCGTGGCCCACCTGCGGACGCTGGGAACAGCTTGACGAGGTCTGCGCCAGAGTCCCACGCCATAAGAATTTCAGTCGGAGTGAACGCACCGGGCACGCAAGGAACATCTCGCTGCGCGGCGCTCTGTATGACTTCGATTGACGTATTTGGCGCAACAATGAACTGCGCTCCTGCATCAACGGCTTCGTTAACGGCATGCGCTGACAGAACGGTCCCCGCGCCGACGACCATGGAATCGCCGAGCGCTTCAGCGAGCGCTCTGATCATTCCGATCGCTCCAGCGGTATTGAGGGTCACCTCTACGACGCTGACACCTCCCGCGAGCAGCGCGCGCGCCGCCTCTATTGCCAGCGACGCTTCCGTGTGGCGCATGATGGCGACGACGCCGCCGGACGTGAGCCGCGAGGTTGTCGAGGCGCGGTTGGCGGAGTCACGCGTGCTACCGGACCCGGTCATCTTGATCCCTTCTGCTGTGCATTCACCCTGCAGGCGAAGCCCCTATGCGTCGATCGCCCGACGCGTCACCTCAACGTCCAGACCAAATGTGAGGTGCTCATTGCGAACGGGCCGCCAGAGCGGAACCGAGGGAGAAGAAGGCGCCGCAGGACAGCTCGGGGCGAGGTCCACGTTGACGCCGCCGGCTTCGGCGGAGTCGAGGCCCCGAATGATCGGGACCATGTTCATGACGCTTTGGCTGACGGTCCCGACGTATGCCGACCCGGTCCGGACTGCATCGGCGAAGTCAATCCACTCATTGAGGTAGCCGCCGTCAAGCACGGCGCCACCATGTCGCGAGGCGCGAACCTCCTCGGCCGGCCCGACCGACGGATAGATCGTGAACCCACGGCGCTGCTGCAGGTAAGCCGGCGTGAGCACCATCGTTCCGTCATCACCGTAGATCCGAAGTGACGCGTCATCCGGCGGGATCACGATTTCCGGATGAATTGCAGCGTACGACCCGACCGCGCCGCTCATGAATGTCATGTGAAGAAAAAACGTCGAGGGGCCGCCCATCTTCGAGTTTGCGTGTTGGACCAGACCGTGGACTCGAGCCGGGTCACCAAGGAGCAGTCGCATCGCCGCCATCATGTGGATTCCGCCGTCGAGGTGGGTTCCCCCGCGGTATGACGGTCGGTGGCGCCACGGCGTACTTGAGAAGGTGCCATCCCGGGGCACGTACTGGCCGGTAATCCTCCACGCTATTGAGTGGATCCGCCCCAAGCGTCCGGAGTCAATTTCGGCTCGCGCCAGTCGCAAGTCGTCCCGATAGAGGAAGTTCTCGGCGACGAACAAGATTCGACCTCGGTGCCTCTCTTCGAGCGAAAGGAACTCGGCGGCGGCGGAAAGGTCGCCCCCCGGTGGCTTCTCGCAGAAAACGTGCAATCCGGCCTGAAGTGACGCACGCGCTGCCTCAAACAACATGTCGATGGGAAGCAGGACAACAACGGCGTCAAGGTCGGTTCTGGCGAGCAAATCGTGGTAGTCCGAGTACCTTGCAGAGGGCCCGAGCCCGGACTGCGCGAGGAAG
>CAILQO010000387.1 GCA_903836285.1 uncultured Chloroflexota bacterium | reverse complement strand
TGCGGCGGTCGGGTTCGTGGCGGACGTGGTTGAGGCTGCGGTTGGGGTTGGACATCCCGCGGTCGCGGCAGTGCTCGCCGCCGCAGGGCGTTGCCCGGACGCCGATGCCATCGTGCGCTTGGTCAACGTGTCCGGGCTTGGGGTGTTTGTGGAAGGAATCGGGGGAGGTTCGTAGCCGACGGCGATCCCCACCCTCCCCCGGTTGGTGCCTCAGACTGGGCCGGAGAACTCCGGGACGGCGTACGCGCGCAGGTACTCGACATTCATCTCAATGCCGAGGCCGGGGGTGCGAGGCACTTGGAGGTTGCCGTCGATGCAGGCCAGTGGTTCAGTGATAAACGCGTCGTAGGCCGAGAGCTTGGACCGCATCGTCTCAAGCTTGTAGAAGTTCGGCACCGTCATCATCACGTGGGCGCCGGCCATGACGTTGATCGGCCCGCTCGCGTCGTGCGGGCTGACGGGCACGTAGTACGCCTCGGCCATCGTGCTGATCTTCTTGAGTTCAGAGATGCCCCCGGTCCAGGTGACGTCCGGCATGATGAAATCGGCGAGTCGCTGCTCAAGCACCGGGACGAAGTCGAAGCGGGTGTGCAGGCGTTCGCCAACGCAAATCCGGGTCGGGACCTGCTCACGCACCTGTCGCAGGGCGTGGTAGCTCTCCGGCGGGACCGGCTCCTCGAACCATGTGATGTTGTATGGCGCCAACCGGTTCGCCAGTCGGATGGCGGTCGGCACGTTGTACAGGGCGTGCGCGTCGATCAAGACCTCGACGTCCGGTCCGACCGCCTCGCGGATGGCCGCGATGATGTCCACCCCCTTCTGCTCCCCGGCGGCGCTGATGTTGCCGTCGAGGTAGCGGGTGCCGGTCCGGCCCATCTCTTCCCAGAATGGGTCGGTCTTGATCGCCTTGATCCCGTCGCGCACCGGCACGAGGGCGTTACGGGCGCTCTCCTCGGCCGTCCGGGCGTACGGGAAGTGCGTGTAAACGGCGATGCTGTCGCGCACGGCGCCGCCAAGCAAGTCGTAGATGGGCAACCCGAGCGCCTTGCCCCGGATGTCCCACAGCGCGATGTCGATGCCGCTCGCCACGGCGGTGGTGAAGCCTCGTGTGCCGACGTAGGTGAAGGTGCGGAACACCTTGTGCCATGCGTCCTCGATGCGTGACGCGTCGTGGCCGATGAGCAGCGGGGCAACTTCGCGTACCACGGAGCAGACGGCGCGGTTCGCGACCGGCCCGGGGTACGTCGTGATCTCGCCCCAACCGGTGATGCCCTCGTCGGTATCGACCTGCACAAAGACGTACTGACGGGTTGGTACTGCGCGCGACGGCTCGGAACCGGGCTGCCCTTGCGAGTACAGGATTCCCGGATCATGGTTGGGGACGGCGACAAGCCACGGGGAGATACCAGTGATCTTCATTGTTGCTGCAGTTCCTCGTCGATCAGGGAAGGCGGCGGGACGTCACGCGTCGTACGGTTCGGTGCCGACTCGGCCTCGATCGCCATGCGCGATCAGGTCGCGGGCAATCGCGGGCGCGTAGTGCACCTCGGAGTCGTCCTCCGGGTCGTAGCCGATCACCGTCCGGGCGTTGGCGATGCTCCAGAAGCCGCGCGTGTTGTTCGAGACGCCGTAGACGATCAGGAACGGCACGCCGTCGCGGTTGCGGATGTCCGGCGCTTCGACGCTGCGCACGATCAGTTGCAGGAGGTCCCGCGGGCTGATCCACGCGCCGAGGTCACGCTTCAGGCCGGTCGGGTTCCCTGCGAAGTGCGCGACGTCGATTTCCCGGGGCGCACCGATCCGCACTTGGACGACCTCAAGTGAGCGAGCCGGCGCGCCGGATGCCCACGTGAAGCCGAGGGCCTCGTAGGCGATTTTCGACCACCCATAGTAGTTGTCGCTGCGCGGCAGGTCCTCGACCGTCACTTGGTCGAGTCGGCGCGCGTGGATGAGCGGCTCGTACCAGTCGGCGGCGTGGTTCGAACTCGCCATGACGACGCGCCGGACGCCGGAGGCATGGGCGTTTCGGAACACCTTTTCAGCCATGTCGACGTTTGCTCGCTCGTCGAGATACGCCTGCGCCCCGCCGAGCGTGACCGGTCCTGACGGGCGCCGGTACCCGAGGTGGATGACGGCATCGCACCCGGCAAAGAGCGGTCGCAGGGCGTTGTCATCGGCGGTCTCGAAGTCGATGGCGTGCACGTCCCCGACGGTGGACCCGTCACGGCGAGTGGCGCGGACATCCGTGAGGACGAGGTCATAGCGGGTGCTGAGGACAGACAAGAGTTGCGAGGCGATGTAGCCGGTTGCGCCGGTGAGCAGAACGCGTAGGCGTCGCGCCGGAAGCTCCGGAAGGCGGGTGCACTCGCCGGTGTTGGCCGGGCGGGGTT
>CAILQO010000386.1 GCA_903836285.1 uncultured Chloroflexota bacterium | reverse complement strand
GTATGTGTGTTGAGAGATGCCGATGACAACGCCGAGGACGATGAAGTCATTCCGATGGCGGTCCCGAAGCGCCTTGAATGTGAGGTAGGCAATCGCCGATCCGAACGCAGGCGGGAACGGGAAGCGCAGGCCGACCCGCGCCACCTGCAGGAGCCATCGCATACAGACTTCGAGCGCGAGCGCGGCGAGGCCGACACTCGTCCCTCCGAGCGTGCGCCCGAGAAGGAACGTGAACGGAAGCGTGAACGAGGCAATCGCCGCCGTCCCAAGTTTCATGAGCAAGTACGAAAGGCCCCCGGTCAGAGGCGCCATCGCGGCGATCAGGTAGAACTGCATCGCCTCACGGCCAGTGTTGCGAGGGAAGAAGATTCGGTAGGTACCGTCAAGCACGTCCTGCGCGTCGAGGAGCTTCTCAGCATGATCACTGGTCATCTCGCGCGGGATGTCAGCGATCCGCCAGAAGAGCACGGCTATCCCCGCGATCCACAGCACTGCGACAGCGATCCCGACCCACGGAACGACAGGGCCCATTAGTGCCGGCCCGCGCTGCCGTCCGGCCAGACCCAACGCCTGAGGTATTCCAGCGAAGCGCGCGACCAAGGGATCGCCCTTGGGCGAACGCGCGGAGCTAACCCACGTCGCGGCGACAAACGTGACAACCGACAGGGCCCAGGTAGTTACGTTCAGCGGGGTGAAGCGGTTGCCGCCAGTCAGAATGAACGTCGCCAGTCCAAGCATGCCGGACGCGGCAAGCACCGGCCAGCGAATGGTTCGTGGGCGAGCGCCATCTCGCGCCTCGGCTGCCCTTGCGATGACCTGCCCTATTGTGGTCGTGGCCTGTGCTTCGTGCCGGCCCAGTTGGGGCCATCCGCCTAAGGCATCATCCTTTGCAAGTATCACTCCAGCGACAAGCATCAGCACAGCAGTTGCATGGCCAATCGCGGTGACCGTACCTGTTCCGGGCACAAGGGGTGTGGCGCGCAGCTGCACCAGAATTGCCATTGACGTGCCACCGATGACGAGGGCCGTCGCCAAGCTGTCGGAACCGAGCCAACGCTCGAACCATTGGCGGGAGCGGGCGACCCCTGTGGACGGCGCTCGCGCTTTCACTGCTCGGTCCGTAGTGTGATGGCCACCGGCGCTGCTGAGGCGGTCTCAATGGACGGCGAAACTGATCGGATCGAACGAGCCAAGCGCATCGCGAGATTGTAGTTGCCCCCTCGCGCCTGAGCCTTCCTCTCCAATGCCCCGTCGTTGCGCAAACATCCGCGAGCAGAGCACCGACAACAGCTCGCACCTCTGGGGACGAAACGTTCGGTGCATGAGACGTAGTGGATTGGCGGTGCCCAGGCTTCGCCGAGTTGGCGGAGCGGCGTACGATGAACCTCGTGGTAGACGATCAGACGGGAATGATCTTGTGGTCGCCGGCAGAGCTTGCATCGAGCGGCTTGTTAGTAGTCGGATCCGGCGTCACGATTGAGGCCGGTGTCGAACTGTGCCACCCGCTTCGGGACGGCACGAGAAGGCCCGTGTCAATCGGCGACGGGTGTCACCTCCGATCTGGAACGGTGATCTACTCAGGCGTGACGATCGGAGCTCAGTCCCAGACCGGCCACCATGTCACGATCCGCGAGGATGCGGCAATCGGGGAAAGATCGGTGGTCGGCACGGGGGCGGTAGTGGAGTTCGGTGCAACGATTGGCGCTCGGGTCCTAGTCCAAACCCGCGCGTACGTCACTGCACACGTCGTGATCGAGGACGATGCATTCCTCGGTCCGGGGGTCACGACCACCAACGACCGGCGCATGCTTTGGCGAAGAGCGGGTGCAAATCGAGAACTCGCCGGACCCGTCTTCCGGAGAGGATGTCGCGTCGGTGCTGGGGCCGTCGTGCTGCCAGGGATCGAAGTTGGCGAACGCGCGTTTGTGGGCGCAGGGGCTGTCGTCACGCGCGACGTCCCGGCGCTGGCCCTTGTGGTGGGGAACCCTGCACGGATCGTCCGAATATTGGGGGCGGACGAGGACCCGCTTCTAGATCCCTAGCCTCAGACGCAGCAGGTCTCGCGCCGTCTTTGCAATGAGGGACCACTTTGCGCCTGTCTGGACACCAGTGACGCGGGGGACATATCGGATTGGCACTTCGACGATCCGACCCCGCGTAGACGCCCGGCGCAGCATCTCCGCGTAGAGCGCAGCGCTATCGGTGAACCGGAACGGCGCGCCATGGAGGGCATCGACCCGAAACAGGTGGATGTAGTTCGGGTTGCGTACCCGCACGCCGAGGAGGACCGCTACCGCCGTCCGATTCACCCATGACACAGCGTCACGCCAAGCCGAGTAGTCGGGTCGCGACGCGGTGTAGCCAGCGACAACCGCAGCGTCGCCCCGCATTGCGAGGTACCGACCAACGTCTCGCAGGTCCATAGCCAAGTCCGCTGGGATGATCATGAACCAGGCACCCCGAGCCGAAGCCAGCCCAGTTGCGATTGCCCGGCCAACACCCATGTTTGCCGAATGGCGTACGACGCGCACGCGCTTGTCGCCGGCTCGATCAGTAAGAGCAAGCTGGCCAGTGCCGTCACTGCTCCCGTCGTCAACCACGACAAGTTCCCATGTCGCGCCAGTCGCGTCCAATGCCTTGCAGACTGCCGCGACGGATTCCCGAATCTGGACCGCCTCGTTGTACGCAGGCATCGCCACCGTCAAGGCTGGTGAAGCCGGCTGCGACCCCAATTCTTTGTGTGCCTTCTCGGCGTGACGAGGTGCCCCAATCGTCCGACTTGGGGATAGTACGTCCCAGTCGAAGCGATGAGGTCGAGTACTCACCCCGTGCCGGAGGCATAGAATCGGAACCAAACGCCGTGAGGGCTGCCTCACGCCAAAACCACCTCTTGATCGATTGCGCCCAACAAGTGACAGCACCGCCCGTAACGAAACGCGTGAAATCAGGCGCAGCCGGTGCAATGGTGGAGAGTCAACGGATCGCGGTCGCCGACGGCTGGTGGGACATTGAGCTCAGTGGCGGGCTACTCACCCGTGGCGCATTTGTCGTCCCGCTCTCTGGAACGGGTGACACGCAAG
>CAILQO010000385.1 GCA_903836285.1 uncultured Chloroflexota bacterium | reverse complement strand
CCGGGCGGGGATGCCGGTCGGTCATCCACCGATGCATACCTTTCTTGGCGTCCCACTCATCGCATCGTCCAGGGTGATCGGACGCCTCTACGCCACCGAACGTAATGGCGGGCCATTCACCCCCGCCGACGAGACGCTGGCCATGGGGTTCGCCGCCGCAGCGGCCGTAGCAATCGAGAGCGCATGGAGAACGACGCGCCTTGTCGAGAGCGAGCGCCTGCGTGCCGCGGGCGAACTGGCAATTGGCATTTCGCATGACTTCAACAACCTTCTGTCGACGATCATCGGCCGGGTCGAGGTCATGCTGACAAGCGTCACTGACACCGAATTGGCTGCGAATCTTGAGGCAATCCGACGCGCGGCCCGTGACGGCGCTGTTATTGCCGGGCGCATGCGTCGATTTGGCCATGCTGTCGAGTTCGACGACTTTCGCCCGATCGATGTCAGGGAAGTCGTTCAGGACGCCATTGAGTTCACCCGGCCTCGGTGGCAAGGAACGACAGTGGAGGCGGCACGGCCCCTCCAAATCCAAGTGGTTACGGACCACGGGGATGTGTCAGATATCGACGGCGACCCCGTTTCGATACGCGAGGCACTCGTCAACCTCATCTTCAATGCTATTGATGCGTTGCCAAATGGCGGAACCGTGACCGTCAGGACCCGCCCGGGACCCGGCCCCTCGACGGTGATTGAGGTGGCGGATGACGGCACGGGCATACCCGCAGGTGCAGTGGCTCACGTCTTTGCTCCGTTTTTCACGACCAAGGGGGCCAGAGGCAGTGGTCTCGGTCTGGCGATGGTGAAGCGAGTGGTCGACGGCCATCGTGGCACCATCGACGTTGAGACTGCCGAAGGCCGGGGGACACGGTTCACCATGGCATTTCCAGCGATTGCACTAAGCCCGTCTGCAAGGCAAGTGCCAAGCCAGCTTTCCCCTCGGGCCTTGCCGCCTCTGCTAGCCAACGATCAGGCTTACCGGTCTCCTTCATCGATCGTCATCGTGGATGACCAGCCCGACGTCCTCGAAACCGTTGTCCTGCTTCTTCGACTCGACGGTCACAAGGTCCTCGGCTTCACGAATGCTCCAGACGCGTTGGCGGCCGTGTCGGATGTGCGACCAGATTTAGTGATTACCGACCTCTCGATGCCCGAGCTCACTGGTTGGGACGTCGCACGGGAGGTTTCCCGCATCGCTCCGGGAACCCCGGTGATCATGCTCACAGGTCTCGGTCGTGCGATTCCTGCGCATGAGGCGCAGGCCAACGGGGTCTCGTGCGTCGTGCCGAAGCCTCCTGACCGAGACATGCTTCGGGAAGCGATACGCTCATCCCTTGCGAGACCGGGCACCCAACGACGATCGCTGCGCATTCTGGTTGTCGATGACTCGGATGGATTCCGCAGTGCGATAGTAGCCTTGCTTCGCGCACATGGACATGACGTGGACGAAGCTGACGGAGCGGAGACCGCGCGGGCAGCGATCAGCGACGAGGTCCAGTTCGATGTGGTGCTGCTGGACGCCCACCTCCACGACGGCGACCCGCGTGCCGTCTGCGACAACCTCCGGACGGCACATCCGCATACATGCGTATGGGCGATGAGTGGTTCGGACGTCGACACCATGCGGTCGCTCGTCCCCGACGCGGACCTCCACATCCCAAAGATTGAACTCTCGACCCGAATCCTGGATTTGGGCGCGACCGTTGGGCAGAGAGGCTCACGTGCTTGGGCGCAATCGGGAACTCGAGATGCCTGATCCGGGCCGTGGAGCGCCAACCGGCTCGCCTGCGGGACCTATCGACGTGGACGCGATTCGTGCCCTCTTCCGTCGCCTGCATGGCGATCCAATGCAGGCAGTCGCGACAGCCGCAATCCTTCTCGCTGCTTGGGAACGCGCTGTTAAGTCCGGTGACGCCGAAGCGGCGGCGGGTGCCGCTCAGTTGCTTGGCGAGCAGATCCGATCAATCGGAACATCGCTGCAAGCGATCGAACGGGAAGGCCTTCGCATGCTTGACAGTCCACGGACTGCCCAGTAGCGATCGGCACAAAAAATCCAACGGCCCGGCCGACTGGTTTCCCCGAACGGGACGTCATGGACCATTTGAGTCGGCCTCGGTGAGGTAACCCTCTCGCAGGGCGTACCGGACAAGGTCGGCACGCGTTCGCAAGCCGAGCTTGGTCATGATGTGTGCGCGGTGCGTCTCGACCGTCTTCACGGTCACGAACAGCTTCTCACCGATTTCGACGTTCGTGTGGCCGAGCGCGATCAAGCCGAGCACCTCACGCTCACGTTCCGTCAGCGCCTGCAGGGCCGACGTGGCCCTGGCGCCCGCCCGACGCGCCCGTGAGACGAACTCTGCCAGGACCCGATCCTCCACCGCCGGAGACACGAACGCGTGCCCCGCGTGCACATCGCGAATCGCGCCAGTAATTACGTGCGGGTCCGCATTCTTTACGAGATATCCTGACGCGCCGGCTTGAATCGCCTGAAACATGAAGGACTCGCTTGCATGCATCGTCAGTATTAGTACGTGAAGAGCATGATCTCGACGCTTCAGGCGACGGAGCGCCTCGAGCCCGGACATCGTCGGCATTGCCACGTCGAATACCGCGACGTCAACTTCGTCGCGCGACCGAAGGACCGCAATCTGCTCAATCGCTTCTTCGCCGTCGCTCGCTTCTCCGACTACCCGGATGTCTTCCTCACCTTCGAGCAATAAGCGCAGTCCAGTTCGTAGCGCGACATGGTCGTCGGCAAGAAACACGCGTATCGGTCCAGCCATTGCGGCATCTCCCTCCCACGTACTGGCGGCACCGATTGCCTCCATGACCTCGCCCGAAGGGTAGCCGGATCGTGGGATTCCCCGATGCACGGTCAACGTTTGGCGACCTACCGTGGTGCCAGACGCCGTTGGTAGGCGGGCCCTCCCCGTGGGTGGCCCATCCAAGCCTGCTCAGAAATTCATGTGCACTCTTTGGGGAGAACCGATGTCCGTGATGAATGCCCGGATCATCGCAGTCGCACTCGACGAGGTCAGCCCACCGGCAAGTGCTTACCGGTCGATGGTGCTCGCGCAGGAGCTCGCCAGTCGAGCCGGAGCGACACTCCTTGTCGTACGCATACGCGAGGAATCTCCGCGCCCTCAATGCGAACGAGCGCGGTTACCTGACGTGATCAGGACCGCTGAACAAGCGTTTCTTGGCAAGATCATCGTGAGGCACGTCGAGGTTTCGCAACAATCGTTGACGTCAACGCCTCCGGGCTCCCCGAATGGATCGCAATACTCCGCCGGCGAAGCGTTCGTGGCGACGGCTGCCGGGTTCGGCGCTGGGCTGCTGGTCGTCGCGATGACTGCCGAACGTGAGCCGCTCGACGGGCTGGTCGGGGGTGTTGTGGGCGCCGCTGAAGTGCCGACGGTGGTAGTGCCTGCCGGGGTCGATCACTTAAGCACTTGGCCGTTCCACGTGGTCGTCGCACTGGACAGCGTACCGCGTACCGGACGCGTGACCGAACAAATACGTGAATTATACGGCTGGTTCCAGACGAGCTTGAGTCTGTTGCACGTAGTACATCCGGGTGGCGGGCGCCTAGATGGCGTCTCGGCGCTGGCAGCCGATCGGGCGGCGCACATGCTTCAGCGATCAGCAACATGCTTGGGTGCTTGCGGAGTCGACCCCAGCAGGATCCACGTGGTCGTCCGAACCGGTGATGCCAGCAAGGTGATTGTCGACCACATGCGACGAGAGCACGCGACCTTGGGCGTGCTGCCAGTCGT
>CAILQO010000384.1 GCA_903836285.1 uncultured Chloroflexota bacterium | reverse complement strand
GTGCGATTCAGGGGAGCATGGGGATGCCGCCGTCGGCCAACATCGACCCGACGCGGCGCCACCCATCGCTCTTTGAGCCGGTACACGGGTCGGCGCCTGACATCGCGGGCAAGGGGATCGCCAACCCGCTCGGCACGATCTGGGCGGGTCAGATGATGCTCGAGTTCCTCGGTGAGGCAGAGGACGCGGCGTTGCTGATGCGCGCGATCGAGACGGTGACCAGGGCGGGGACGACGCTGACACCCGATCTCGGTGGGACGGCGACGACGACTGAGGTGGCGGACGCCGTGATCTCGGCGATCTCGTCCTTGGCAGGGTAAGACCTCGGGAGGGGGCGCCACGCGCCCCTGCCTAAGCTGTGCGCCTCCACGGGATAGGCCATCGCCCAGCAAGCGGGGCGGCTCCACGGGATCTGTACGGTTTGACTGCGGTGGCCGCTACGCTTCGGCAATAGGTGCCCTGACCCGTGGGGCGCCGTTCACCGAAAGAGGCGGAAGGCCGATTGGCACCTGCCTCTGCCCCGAGCGCGGCCGAATCCCCGGAGAGGCCCCCACCCCAACCCCTCCCCCGTTGCGACGGGAGGGGGGCTATCCGCCCAACCCTTCCCCCGTGACAGATGCGGGAGCGGGGAGCGTATACGCCGTAACCGAGGTTGTTGCGTGAATACCGTCGACCAAGCGATCAAGCTCGTCCGCAATTGGCGTCGCCACCGCGCCGTCATCCACCCGCGCACCGCCCAGTTCATGTACCACTGGATGCGGGGGAGTACCGAGCTGCCGTATCCGCCGCTGAAGCTGCACCTTGAGCCGACGAGTGTCTGCAACTTGCGGTGCCCGATGTGCCCGCAAGCTATCGACGCGGTGAAGGGCGACACTGGCTACATCGACATCGACCTCTATCGCAAGATCGTCGACGAGGCGGCTCGCTTCACGCTTGAGATCAACATGTTCTTCCGCGGTGAGCCGCTGTTACACCGGCGCCTCTCCGAGTTGTTGCGCTACGGCAGCCAGAAGCGCGTCCGCATGCACGTCAACACTAACGCGACGATGCTGCGTGAACGCGAGGCGCGGATGCTTGTCGAGGACGGCGCGACGAAGGTGACCATCTCGTTCGACGGCCCGGACAAAGCGATGTACGAGAAGATGCGGAAGGGCGCGAAGTACGAGGTCACCCTCGAGAACGTCCGCAACTTCCTGACGCTTGTCAAGGAGTACCGGGAGAACGGTCGGCCGACGCCGTACACCGTCATGCAGGTGATCCTGCCGTACGACGCAACCCAATCTGGCCCGACGTTGCCATCGCACATGCGGGACCTGTTGGCCGGCCTGCCGGTCGATGAGTGGGACCCGATCTGGCCGCACGGTTGGGCGGGGGTCATGCAGGAGAATGAGACGGTCGATGCGCAGCCGTACGGGGAGAATTACCACCCGTGCAACTGGCTGTGGAAGAGCCTTGCGATCTACTGGGACGGGCGGGTGGCGTCGTGCTGCGCCGACTTCTCGGCTGACCAGGTGATCGGTGATCTGCGTGAACAGTCGCTGATGGAGATCTGGAACGGCCCGCAGATGGTTGCCCTCCGGAAGCTTCAGGTGGAGGGTCGGTACCAGGAGGCACCGCTCTGCTCCGGGTGTGACGCAGTCTGGACGAAGGAATCCAGTTCCTGGAACCTGTTCAACTGGGCGGAGAAGTGGATCCGACCCTCAGACATGCCGACGGGCAGGCTGCAGGGCCACTCGCATGGCGCGCCGGTCGTGTCGCCGATTGCGTCTGACCTTGGACCCCAAGCAGTCGCGGCGGTCGCGGCGGCGCGCAACGGATTCAGCGGCCCGGTGCCGGTCGCGATTCCGGCAAGTTCTGGTCCGTCCTCGAACGGGCGTGCGATGCCCGCTTAGCCGCTTGGGCGTTGCCGACATCGACGCATGG
>CAILQO010000383.1 GCA_903836285.1 uncultured Chloroflexota bacterium | reverse complement strand
CGCCCGGTTATCACCGATCGCTCCACGCCGTCGAGCACCCGCTGCGCCGCGAGACCGTCCGCGAAGCCGGGCCACCGGTCGTCGCCGGGTGCCGGCGCCTGGCCCCTCAGCGCCCGGACGATCCGCCCAACGTGGCTCGTGGGGAAGTCCTCGAACGGGACGTCCAATTCCGGGGGGACCGGCACCGGATCCAAGCGCCCGGCGGTCGACCCTGCCGGGGCAAGCCGGACGACCGCTGGTTCTCCGCGATCCTCCTCGAGGGACAGGGTTCCGGCGTCACCCGCGATCTCGATGCGCCGGTAGCCGTGCCGACCGTGCGTCACTTGGCTCAGCTGCACCGTCCCAGTCGCGCCGCCACGCATTCGCACCACGACCGATACGACGTCGTCTGCGGTCACGTGAGCAACGGTTGTACCGCCGGTGACCGCCGGTCGCTCGGTGATGCACGTTTGGGCGGCGCCAACGACCGCATCGACCTCGCCGACCAGCCAGCGCAGCGCATCGACCATGTGCGGGCCGACGTCGAGCAGTGCTCCGCCGCCTCGCTCGCGCAGGTTCCTGAACGAAATCGGCGCGGACGGATCGGCGCGGACTCCCTGATGGAATGTCACGGTCACGTGTCGGACGTGACCGACAGCTCCCGCCTGGATCAGGGCCCACGCGTGCCGGAACGGGGTGGTTGACCGGTACGTGAAGTTCATCGCGGTGCGGACCCCGGCCCCGCGCGCCGCGCGCTCCATGGCCTCAGCTTCGGCAAGACTGGTGCCAAGGGGCTTCTCGCAGAGCACGTGGAGGCCACGGTGGACGGCCTCGAGCACCATCGGCGCGTGCACGTCGTTGGGGGTGGCGACGACCACAGCGTCCGGCCGCGACGCATCGAGCATCGCCGCGTAATCGTCGAAGGCGCCGCCGACACCCAAGCGGGCGGCCGTCTCGCTGGCCCGTTCCCGTGTGCGACCAAATATGCCGGCGACTTCCACGCCTGGCGTCGCAAGCAGGCCGGGGAGGAGAACCCGCTGCGTGAACGACCCGATGCCGGCGACGGCGACCCGGAACGGACGGTCATCGCGGGCCGGATGGAGGCGCAGGTCGCGGTCGTTCACCGTCGGGTCTCCCGAGCTCCGATGGTACCCTCCCCCGCCGGGATAACCCCCGCTCCCACGGAGAAGCCCCCACGCATCCTGCGCCCCCTCCCCCGCTGCGACGGGAGAGGGGCTATCCGCCACGAGGATCGCCTGCCCAATGTCACAGGTCCCTTCTCCCGTCACGATGGAGAAGCTCGTCTCGCTCTGCAAGCGACGTGGCTTCGTGTTCCAGAGCAGCGAAATCTACGGCGGCTTCAACGGGGTCTGGGACCACGGTCCGCTTGGTGCCGAACTCCGGAACAACATCAAGAAGGCATGGTGGGAGGACTACGTCTACAAGCGCACCGACATCGTCGGGCTTGACTCCGGGATCCTGGCCAGCCCCGCAGTCTGGAAGGCGTCAGGCCACCTCGAGAACTTCACTGACCCGCTCGTCGAGTGCAAGAACTGCCACAACCGCTTCCGCGCTGACCAAGTTGACCTCCAGAAGAACTGCCCGACGTGCGGCAAGAAGGATTGGACGGACGTCAAGCAGTTCAACACGATGTTCAAGACATTCGTCGGCCCGGTTGAGGAGGACGCCAGCGTTGCCTACCTTCGCCCGGAGACGTGCCAGGCGATCTTCGTGAACTTCCGACTCGTGCAGGGTGCGATGCGCAAGAAGCTGCCGTTTGGGATTGCGCAAGTCGGCAAGGCGTTCCGGAACGAGATCACCACCGGCAACTTCATTTTCCGCCTCCGCGAGCTCGAGCAGATGGAGCTTGAGTACTTCGTCCGCCCCGACCAGGCCGAGGCCGCCTTCGAGGAGCTCCTCGGGACGAGCATTGACTGGCTGGTGGCGCACGGCGTCCGGCGCTCGATGCTCGACCTGTACGAGCACCCCGACACCGCGCGCGCTCACTACTCCAGTCGCACGGTCGACATCATGTACGAGTTCCCGTTCGGCAAGAGCGAACTTCAGGGCGTCGCCAACCGGGGGAACTACGACCTGACGCAACACGCCAAGGCTTCAGGCCGTGAGTTGGACTATTTCGACGACGAGACGGGCGAAAAGCTTGTGCCGCACGTCATCGAGCCGTCGATTGGCGTCGATCGTTCGAGCCTCGTCTTCCTCCTTGAGGCGTATGACGAGGAGGCGGACAAGGACGGCATTCGCACCGTGCTGCGCTTTCACCCGCGCCTCGCGCCGGTGAAGGTCGCGGTGTTGCCGCTCGTCAAGAAGGACCCGGGCCTCGTCGCCCTCGCCCAAGAGATCTACGCAGACCTGCGCGGCGAGATGCTCGTCCTCTACGACGAATCGGGCGCGGTTGGGCGTCGCTATCGGCGCCAAGACGAGATTGGGACGCCGTACTGCGTCACGGTCGACGGCCAGTCGCTCGAGGACCGGACGGTGACATTGCGGGATCGCGACTCGATGGCGCAGGTGCGCGTGCCGGTCGATGGCTTGGAGGCCGAGATTCGCCGCCGGTTGCGCGCCCCGTGGACCCGGCCAGAACCCGCCGCCGGGGTGAGTACGGCCTAGCCCTGACCCTGGAGGACCCCCTGCACCCCCGAAGCCCCCTCCCTTCATCCCTCCCCCGCTGCGACGG
>CAILQO010000382.1 GCA_903836285.1 uncultured Chloroflexota bacterium | reverse complement strand
GACCCGCAACCCGCGCCCGACCCGCAACCCGCGCCCGACCCGCAACCCGCGCCCGACCCGCAACCCGCGCCCGACCCGCAACCCGCGCCCGACCCGCAACCTGCGCCCGACCCGCTACCCGCACCGGACGCGCCATCCGATAGCCACGACGCAGGCGGCGGCAAGGCACCCTAGGACCCACGCAGGAGCACGACGACGGACCTCTTCGCCACGCCAAACGCTGCAGATGACCGCTTGCCCGGCCCAGACGTTGCCGGGTGGGACGCGGCGTTCGCGCCATGGGTCCAGTCTGGCGCTGTCGAACCGTTCGATGTGGCAGGGACAAGCCCCGGCGTCGCTCGACTGGCGTACCGCCTCGGCGGTGCGGCCGCACGCGACCACGCATGGGTCGTGTGCGACGGCGACCCGGTCGGCGCGGCACGCGTGGCATGGTCGGTGATCGATGCCCTCGGCGGCACCCGCCCCTCACGCTTCCGCCAGTTGCTTGTCGGCCGGGCACGAGTGTCGGTCGTGCTGCCTGACCCTGCGACCACTCTCCGGGGAGCGCCGACGGTGCTCGACGCACTACCGCCCGCAGTTGAGGCCGGCGTGCTCACCGCCTTCGAGCACGACCCGCCCACCATGGTCCTGCACCTGCAGGACTGGGGCGGTTCATCGGGGCGTGACGTGCCCGCCTCCGGACGCGTCGTGGAAAGTTTCACCATCGGGGCCGACCTGCATCGCGCCCTCGGCGACGGACAGATGCGCCGACGCACCTGGTACGGGCGCCAGACCCGGGTCGCACGCGTGATGGCCGACCATCCCGATGCACGGATCGGCGTTCTTGCCGCGGCCGCGTGCAAACGAGAGGGGTACACGCTTCGGGACGCACCCGTGTCGGCGCGTCGGCGTGAGGCGCACGGCGCCATCCGGCTGGGACCGGGACGGTTCGTCCCAACCTTCACCTACCGGCGGATAGGCGCCGCCTCGCTCGCCGAGGTTGCCCTTTCCCGATACGGGGCCCACGGGTTCACGGTTCAGGCGTTCGACGGGACCTCGGCCGGGCGCTCCGGCACGGCACTCTCCGTGGCCGAAGGCGCGTTGCTCGCCCGCCTCGGGCTCGAAGCGACGTAGCACCGGCGGCCGCTGCCGTCTGGGCTAGTATCCGAGGCCCCGGACCCGATCGACGTCGAGGAGTTCGCGCAGGTGGTCACCCGCGACGCGAACCTTCCAGAACAAGTCGCTGTCGAGGTGTTCGATCACCGACAGCGCACCGAGGCTCACGGCGATCGAATGCACGCGGGCCAGCGACTTCTCCGCCTCGTTCAGCGAGACAAGCATCTCACCAATCTGGCGGTACACCTCAGGGTCATCGACCGGCAGCAACTCATCGTCGGGCACGCCAGACGATAGCAGCCGCCATCTCGCCAGATTGCCACAACCCGTGCAGTACGCCGCGTCGCCGCTAGATTGCGGCACCCTGCATGCCGTATCTTGACGCGACCGCGGCCGCTGCCGCGCTTTGCTGGCACCACACTCGGAGCGCTTCACGCCATGCAACAGACCGGACGCGCCGAAGCGACCGAACGTGTCACCCTCGACCTCTCGCGCGAGGAACTCGACGACCTCATCAGTCACGTCCGGACGGGCACGCGCCTTCGCCCGGGCCTACCGCGCCAGCAGCGTCTCCTTGCAAAGTTACGTGGCTTCGGCACCTCCGTCACGGGTGAAGACGACGAGGTCGATAGCGCCGTGTGCCCAATGGAACGCGACACGCCTGACGACGTCGGGTGGCTTGCCGGGTGGGTGCACGGTCGCCTGCACGAGTTGACCGACGGCGACGACCGCGCCGTCGTTTGGAAGCAGGCGCACTTGGTGCGCTTCCTGCTCGGGCGCATGCACGACTGGTTCAGCGAGACCGATCAACCGACGCTTGCGACGACCGCATTCATGGCCGAGGGGCAGGTGGCACATATCGCCCGCTACCTCGAGCACGCCGCCTCATGCGAGGCGGACGATCTCCATCCGGCGCGCCGGACATAGGTTCGTTCGCGTCACCCGCCCCGACCACACCCCCCTTGCACATGACGATCACTTCGCTGGGACCGCGGGTGTCCCACCCAACCCGCGACGTGCGTGTCGCGAGGGCATCTGGGCGACACTCGGACCTCCATGGCGGAACCGAACGCAACCTTTCGCGAGACACTCGCCAAGGCGCCTAGTGCTGCCGGATGGCTGCGCCACTCCGGTACCGCACGAACGGGTCCTCAGAACAGGTGCTCCACCAGCACGCACGGTCACAGGCCGGCCGGCACGGCGTACCAGACGATCGCTCAGAACCCAGCATGCTTGTCCACCACGTTGTGCAGCGCCGCACCGCTCACAAACCGGCGCACATTCTCCAGCAGGATCTCGTACCGGCGATCCTCCGGGTGCGCGCCGACCCCCGCCGTGTGCGGCGTGACGATCACGTTGGGCATCCCCCAGAGCGGGTGATCCGACGCTAGCGGTTCGACCTCGAAGACGTCGAGTGCCGCGCCCGCCAGGTGACCCGACTCGAGCGCAGCGACCAGCGGGTCGAGGCGCACGACGCGTCCACGCCCGATGTTGATGAAGTACGAACCTGCCTTCATCCGGGCAAACTTCTCGGTGCCGAACAGCCCTCGTGTCTCGGGCGTCTCGGGTGCGCACACGACCACGAAGTCGCTCTCGCCGAGGAGGTCGTCCAGGCGTTCCACCCCCCACAATGCGTCGACCTCTGGTGGGCACTCGGCCTGCCTGGGGTCGACCGCAATGATGCGCAGTCCATGCGGTCGTGCCCGTCGCGCCACGCCCAAGCCGATCCCACCGAGGCCGACGATGCCCATCGTCATGCGTGTTAGGTCGAGCACGCGCACCTCGTCAAAGGCCCACCGACGCTCAAGCTGGCGCCGGATCATCGAGTGCAGGTCCCGCGCGAAGGCGAGGACGTACGCCATCACCTGATCCGGGATCATGTCGTGGAAAATCCCGCGCATGTTTGTCACCACCACCGGATGGGCCTGCAACTCGGGGAAGAAGTAGCGCTCGAGGCCCGCCATCGGTGTCTGGATCCACTGTAAGTGCGTCGCCGCCGCAAGCATCCTCGGTGAGATGTTCCCGAAGAACGCATCGACCGTCGCGATGCGTGCGACCGCCTCATCTTCTGTCGATGACGTCTCGACGGTCACGTCCGCCACGTCCGCGCGCAGTCGTGGCGCCCATGCCGGAGCATCCGGCCCGTGCAACAGGATCTGCATCGTCGCCTGCCCTTCCCGTCCCTACGCTTTCGGGCGTCGCTCGAAGAACTCCACCGGGTTTCCCTCCGGGTCGGCGACAAAGCACAACTTTGCCGTCGCCGTCGTCCACTCCATCGTCGTCGGGCCTGCAGTGATCGCGACACCCTTGGCACGGAGGTACGCAACCCATGCGTCAAGATCCGGTACGCGCATTGCGAGGTGATGGATGCCCGCACGGTTCCCGGAATCCGCACGCGGGTCGAAGTCGGGCCGGCCGACCAGTTCGACGTGCCCTGCGGTGCCCATCTCAAGAAGGACAAGCGTGGTGCCCGTCGCCGTGACGACGCGGTCAAACTCGGGCAGGCCAAGCAGGTCGCGATAGAACGCCACGGCGGCGTCAAGGTCGCGCACGCGGATACCCACGTGCTCCGCCTGCAAGATGGGGGGCGGGGCTTCGCCAGTCATCGGCACCTCTCCTCATGCGCGTCTCGCGCCGGGTGAGGGTACCCGCCGCACCGCGGTGTTCGATACCCCGGACGAATCGTGAACGGGCTTGGCGCGATGCCAAGCCCGTTCAATAATCCGATGAAGTTGTGCGCGCCGAAGGTTACCCGCGCACCGGGATGCGCACGAGGCGACGGCGCATGAAGGCGACGATGGCGCCCACCGCCATGCCCGCCCCGGCATACGGCACAACGTCCGAAGCGCTCGGCCCGGTCGCTGCCATCGATCCGTCGCCGGTGTTCGGCAAGGTCTTCGGCAGCACCGACGGACCAGACGCCGCGGCGCCTCTCGCCGTCGCATCGGTCGCGCCACCGATGATCGCCGAAGACGCCGGGGGACGGGCATTGTCAGCGACTGAGGCCGAACCTGGCGGTCGGGTCGATGCCACCATCTGGACCGGTGCCACGGCGACGGCGACCGGCTTCTGTCCGACCGGGACGGACTTCACCTGCTCAAGACGGCCGAGATCAATGATGGAGACTGTGTTCGAGTCGTTGTTGGCGACGTAGGCGAACGCACCGTCCGGCCCGATAGCTAGCGCCACCGGACGCTTGCCGACCGCAACCTGCGCAATAGCCGTGCGGGCAACCGGGTCGACGACCGTGACGTCGTTGGAGATGCTGTTCGCGACGAGCACCCGACCGTCCGGCGTGACCGTAAGGCCGAGCGGCGTCAGACCCACCGGCACGTTCGTCACTACCTGGCCAGCCGAGACATTGATGATCGCCAGCGAGTTTGACTCCGGCGTGACTGCGTACAGCACGGCGCCGTCGGCGCTTAGCGCCAGCGCCACTGCCGGTTCCTTCATCTCGATCATGCCCGACACGCGATCACCGTCGTCGATCACGAAGAGCTTGGTGCCACCCTCCACCGCGACATATGACTTGCGGGCGGCCCTGTCCGAGACGAGGGCGATTGGCTTACCTTGGACCTGCACCGATTTCACGCGCGAACCTGACGCGTCGATGGTGACGATTTCGTTGCCCGGCCCTTCGGCCACCAGGGAGTTTGTGGTGTCGAGCGGGGCGACGACCGCCTCGGGCGCCTTACCGACCCGGGTGGTCATCGAGACTTGGTAGTAGTCGCGATCAATGGCAGAGACCGTGCCGTTCCCGCGGTTCGCCACAAACGCCGTCCGACCGTCCGGGGTGATCGCCACGGACCGCGGCGCCGGGCCGACGGGGACGGTGACCAAGACCGTCTGGCCGACGTGCTCGAGGACCGAGACGGTCGACGAACCCTCGTTTGCGACGAAGATCGTCCCAACACCGTTCGCCATGACCGGCGTGGCCGGCAAGCCCGTCGCGGTGAGCCCGGCAACCGCCGCCAGCACGAGGCCCGCGCGGTTGATCTGGGCGCGCACGTAGCGTCCGTTCATGGCCAACGTCTTCCTCCACGGGAGCCCCGTCTCCGGGGCCACCCCATACGCCTGATCTAGGATACCGACGAAAGCAGCGCACTCAGAGGGGCGTCAGGGTCGATGTCGGCGGATATCCCCGCGCTTGCCGCCCCACCCGCCTGTTGCGCATCCAGTTCGTACAAGAAGACCAGCAACTCCGCAATCGCGGTGTACAAGGCCGGCGGAATTGCCTGCCCGACTTCGAGGTGCGAAAGCGCCATCGCGAGGGCTGGGTCGTGCTCGATGGGCACACCGTTCGCCTCGGCGAGCGCCACGATCTCGTCAGCCAGGTGCCCACGCCCCGACGCCGCGACAACCGGCGCCTCGGAGCGGGTTCCCGCCCCGGGGGACCATGGCATGCCGCCGCGCAGCGCGACTGCGACCTTTCTCATCGATTCGTTGCCGTGTCCGTCACATCTTCGGCAGAAATGCCCATCTCTGCAGGGGGTCGCCAGATTCTGGCAATTGCGGGGTGCGGCCTTCCTCCCGCTACAGGCCCATGTCGACGCGGCGCACCACCGATGGGGCTTCGCCCGATCCCGCCCCCGATGCCGTCCCCGCAAACGGCCGGTAGTCCAAGCCCTCCACCGTGAAGCCCACCCCACGCAGGCGATCGAGCAGCGCCTCGCCGTTCGCCTGCAACAGCGCGTTGGTCTCGTCGCGGTCGGCCGTCAAGCGGCACCGCAGGTTCTGTCCCGCGATTCGGATGTCCGCCCCAACCCTGCCGAGTTGCGAGAGTTCCAGCCGCATGCGCGCGTGCAACCCTGGTGTGGACTCCTCGTGCGCTTCCTGACGACGACCGCCGTCGCGCCACACCGTCAGCTCCAAGGTGGCCATCTGGCCGGCGAACGCCAACGGCACCGAGAAGTTGAGGGCGTCGCCCGGCGGGGGCAAGGGCACGTTGGCCGGGAACGCCGAAGCGGTCGCCTCAGGTCGGGCACCGGTCGTCGGCGCTCCAGGGTTCGGAGTAGCTGATGCCGTGGACGTGCTCGCGTTCTCCCACCCACCGCGCGCGAGGACCGCGGCGTTTCCGAGTTGCTGGTACTCAAGGCGGTCGTGGATCACGCGCGCCAGGATCGCCGCCGGCGTCGCGGCACGGTCCGGCACCGGGTTCGCGGGCGTTCCAGGCGTCGTCGGCTCACCCGGCCGGGGCAGCGTGCTCGCAGTCATCGGAGCGCCCGGTACGGCACCCGGTCGCGTGGTTCCGCCAAACAAGGCAAGGAGCGCCCCGAGGAACGACCGCGCATCGGGTCCAGCGGTCACCCACGCGGACGGGACTGCTCCCGCCGTCGGCGCGGCAACGGCGACCGACACGGCACCAGCAACGATCGCGGCGGCCGGGACCGAGGGGCCTCGGAGCGTCGGCGCGTCCGGATCGATCGCCCCGTCGATCGCACGGGCCGCCGTCGACGCCCCGTTGACCGGCGACGGTGCGTTCGGAAGATTTGGAAACGTGCCACCCGCCGCGGGGAGGTCGACGCCGGGTACCGCCGTGCCAGGCACCACCATGCCGGCAGCAGCCACGGGCGAAGGAGCCGCACCCGCCACGATCGGGCCGCCGCCTGCCGGTGATGCCAGTGTGCTTGCCCCAACGCCCGACGCCGCCGCTGGCACGAGCACGTCGGCCGACCCGGCGTCTGAGACCGCGGCGGACGTCGCCTGCGCCATGGCGTCGAGGATCGCCTGCGCGATGCGAGCCTCAGGCGCCCCCTGCAGGACCGTGATTACCCGTTGCAACTCTGCTGCCGTCGGGTTCTGTGCGACCATGCCCTCGAGCAGGCGTGCCAAGGCACCCCGGGCATCAGTCGTCGCGGGGACGGCCGGCGGCGTCGCGGCCGGCAGCGCACCGGCGGGTGCCTCGATCGCCGTCGCCAGCGGCACAGGCGACTGCTCCAAGTCCGGCGCCGCCACGATCAGCGCACCATCGACCGGCGTCCGCAACGCGCCGGGCGGCGAGTTCTCGATCGCAACCATCAGTTCCTGCAGCAGCGACCCCATCGGCGCAGCGGTCGCGCCGGATGCCGTCGACCGCGCGAGCGCCGCGCTGCGCAAGTTGACCGGGATGCCCTTGAGCAGCGCATCAACCGCCCCGCGCGCGTTCTGGATCTCCTGCCCGGCTTCGCGCGCCACGACAGCGCGAAGCGCCACGATCGTGTCCCGCGTGAGCGGCTGACCCCGTTCGACAAGCGCCGTCACGACCGCCCGTGTCGCCGCGGTATCCGGCAGGTCAAGTGCGCGCAACACGGCCGATGCGTCCAGGGGTGCGGTCGGCATCCGGGTCGGCATCCCGCCACCCTCGTTGAGGCGCAGCACGAGACGCTCCGTCGAAACCGACGACACGGCGAGGTTCACCACCTGCCCCTCATGCAGGCCGTCAGGCACCTCGGCGGCGACCCGCTGCCCATCCATCAAGAGAAGGGCACGCCCCGCGGCGGCGTCAGTCACCAATACCTGCGCCGACACCTGTTGCCCAACCCGGAAGGCTTGCAGTGGCGACTCAGGCGCGCCATTCAGTCCCGCCCCCGCGACCGGCGGCACCCACAACACCGCCCGCGAGACGCCGGCGACCGGCGTCACCCCTCCGATGAGACCGGGGGTGGAAGCAGTTGCGCCGCCCAATCCACCAGACGGCCCAGCGGTCCCGGCACCCGCGCCCGCCCCGCCTCCGGCCTGACCAACACCTCGGGTGGTCGTCATCGGTCGAAGCCCATGCCCGAACGCAGGCCAACGGCCGGAGTCCGCCCGTCCTGGCGCCAATCCGTTCGTGGCGTCGTCATCGCGGCGTCTTCTCCAGGGCGGGCCGGTGGGTCACTTCCGGATGGCGCGCACGACGATGCGCGTGTCGTACCGTCGCGTCGCCGGGTTGAAGCGTCCCCCACACGTGATGAGCGTGAGCCCGGGCGAGATGATCGGCTCGAACACCTGCTTGGGTGGTGGTGCCTCAGCGGCGACCTCGCGCTTCCATTCAACGGCGAAGCCGCGCTCCGCCCCATCAGATTCGCGAATGACCACCGCTTCGCCGTTCTTGACCCCCGCGAGCTTTGCGAACACACCGGGAGTGCCCTGCCAGTCGAGGTGCCCGGCGAGGATCGAGTTCCCGGCTAGCCCCGGCCGGGGGCTGTACTCGAACCACCCCACGTCCGATGGCCGCTTCGGCACGTCCATCGCGCCATCGTTGGTGAGGCCGACCGCGATGACCGGGGCCTCAATCCCGATGCCTGGCACGACGAGCGTCAATGGCAGGTCTATGTGGTCAATCGACTTCGCCTTGCCCTTGCCGGTGAACGTTACGACCCCCTTGATCGGCGGGCCAGCCGTCGCGGCCGACGTCTTCGCTGCGGGCCGCGTCGCGAGGTAGATCCCTCCGGCCCCGGCAACCACCGCGACGCCGGCGCCACCACCAAGAATGGCGCGGCGCGCCACCGGGCGGGACCACAGGTCCCGCAAGGCACTTTCAAAGGAACGCGGGTCGTCGGGCATCGGTCGTTTCGGGGGGCGGCGCGCCTGTCTGCGCTTCGGCACCGCTATTTGAACTATCGGGCAGAACCCGAGACTCTGAAGGACGACCGCATCCGGGGGCGCCACGCCGGCCTCGGCGCGCGTGCCCCAAAACGACGGCGGGCGCCACCCCGTGTGGGATGGCGCCCGCCGCGCTGGTCTGTTGCCACCTTTGGCCCGGTGGCGAGGGCGACGACTACCGCTTGAGGTTCACGAGGTCCTGAAGCATTTCGTCGGAGGTGGTGATGATGCGGCTGTTGGCCTGGAAGCCACGCTCGGCCCGGATCATGTCGGTGAACTGAACGGAGAGGTCCACATTCGACAGTTCGAGCTGCGCGTTGTTGATCTGCCCGCGCGAACCGGTCCCGGCAATGCCGACCTGCGGGATGCCCGAGTTGGCCGACTCGGAGACGAGGTTCTGCGTGACCTGGAGGAGGCCGCCCGGGTTCGCGAAGGTGGCGAGGGCGATCTGGCCGAGGTCCTCCTGCACGCCGTTCGAGTAGGAGCCGACAATCTTGCCGTCCGTCCCGACCGTGAAGCTGGTCAGGGTACCCGTCGGGTGGCCGTCGTTTTCGACCGCGGAGACGGTGTTGCCGTCCTGCAGCTGCGACATGCGGCTGAAGTCGAGGACAACCTGCTGGCCCTGCGCCTGACCGTTGGCGAACGCCAGAGTGACGCGTGCCCCCGTGAGGTTGGTCGTTTCGGCCGGGTTCAGCAGGCCGGCAGCCGCGGTTGCGGTGTTTGCTGACTGGAACTTCCCGCTGTTATCGAACGTGAGCCATCCCGTCGCCTGGGTGCCTGTCGTGCCGGTCGTCACGATGTTCGTGCCGGAGTCGAGGTTGGCGACGCTCCACTTCCACGTGTTGTTCGGGATCGCTGGCGTCGCGGTCGGGGCGGCCACCTGCTTCTCGAACTTGACGGTCACCTCGTGCGACATGCCGAGGGTGTCGTATGCCACGAACGAGGTCGTCATCGTCTCGAGGCCGGCGGACGACCGCCCCTTGAGGACGGCACCGAGGTCGAGATTCGAGCTTGGGGAGCTGCCAAACACCAGCGCCTTCGAACCCTTGAAGACCAGGGCCGCGTCTCCGGCAACGGTGCTCGCGTTCGCGAGCGAGATGGAAATGTCCGCCGGCGCCCCGCCCGCGGCGGTGATGGCCGTGTTCATCGAGGTGGCGTGTGACGTGGCGTACGCCGTGAGGTCCCCGCCGGCGGTAAGCGCCGGCAGGGCGGCGGTCGTGAAGGTCTTGCCGTTGTAGGTGAAGGTCAACGAATCCGTTGCGGCAACTGCAAACGCAGCCGCTCCGGTCGCTGACACGGTAGCCGTCGCCGACTCGACGACGCCGGAACCGAGGAGGTCGGTCGACGCACCGTTCAGGTTGCCGTTGAACGAGACCTGACCCGTCGACTTGGCATTCACGCCCTGACCGAGCGGGATGACCAGCGGCGCCGACGGCGGCATCGCGGTGTTGATGACCTTCTCGCCGGCAGCGTTGGTCGAGGCCATCCACCCGTTGACGCGCAGGCCCGACGAGGGCGAGATCAACGCGCCGGTGTTGTCGAGATCAAAGGCACCGTCACGGCTGTAGTACTTCTTGTTGCCGTCGGTCATGATGAAGTAGCCGTCGCCCGCGATCGCCATGTCGGTGATCTTGGACGTGTTGCTCAGGACGCCTTGCGTGTTGAGCTTGTCGACGCCGGCCACGGCCATGCCGAGGCCGATCTGCACGCCGTCCTGGCCACCGCGGCCGATGGCGCCCGGGATTGCGCCGCGCAAGGTCTGCGCGAGCAGCGTTTGAAACGTCACGCGGCTGGCCTTGAAACCAGTCGTGTTGACGTTCGCGATGTTGTTGGAGATGACGTCCATCATCGTCTGGTGGTTACGCAGACCGCTGATGGCGGAGTTCATCGCACGCAGCATGGGATCCAGATCCTTCTTGGGGTGATTGCTGCGTCGCCGTGGAACGGGTCCCCGTGCGCGCCGGAAGTCCTCCGGTCGCGCGAGCTTCCCTTTCGGGTCCAGCTGGGTAACGGGTGCCGCACCTTGCGTCGCAGATTTCGTTTGGTTGTCCCGGCCCAAGGGCCGGTATGCGCGTTCCCGCTCGTCGGCGCACGCCCTCCCTCATGGAGTGGCGTCAGGCCGTCGGCGCATCCTTGCCGCCGGCAATCACGACGCTGTCAATCTGAGTGAAGACGCTGTCGTTCATCCGGTCCGCCCCAACGGCGGTGATGACCGTGCGGTTCTTCACGCTCACGACGAGCGCCAAGTCGTCAAGCAGGATCAGTGATTCCTTGCCTCCTCTCTTCCCCGCCTTGTCGACCGCGGCGGCCAGCTTGGCGAGCGATTCCGGTCCAAGTTCGACCGAAGCCTGCGCCAGGCGCTGCTGGGCATGCGCCGAGAAGCGAACCTCGGAAACCGAAGGGACTTCCGGTACCGGGGGTAGCGTCGTGGGCATCCCCGTCGGCGGTACCGACGGGACAGCGAGCGTTTCCTGGAACACTTGGTCGAACGACAGCCCGAGGTCTGCGCCGGTTCGTACCGGCCGACCGATGACGGGGCGTGGCGCCGAGCTGGCTTGCCCGGTCCGCGTAACCCGTGATAGGCCCACGTTCGCGTCGTAGTCCGTCATGGTTCCTGCACACGCGTTTGCACCGCCTGCCACTCCCTCGGCAAGCGGGGTTGGCGACTAGCCGCTCTGCGTGGTGCTTCCTGACGAGGTCGTCGTGCCACTGGTGGAGGTTGAGCCTCCCGTTTCCTGGACGGTGGCCGGCTCTCCCGGCACAAGGATCTGCAGGATGTCTGCGAGCGCGATCTCCTCGGTGCCGACGCGCAGGGTCGGGTTGCCGCCTGAGACCGATACCGCACGCACCTCGCCGGTGACGATGCCGTTGGCACCCCTCGCCATGACCTGCTGCCCGAGCAAGGCGCTGGCCTGCGTCGCCACTTGCGCGGCGGCGAGGTTGCCCATCCCCTTGTTGAGCTGCTGCATCTGTTCGAGGCTGTTGAACTGCGCCAACTGGGCAATGAACTCCTTGTCCTCCATGGGTTTCAAGGGGTCCTGGTTGCTCATTTGTGCCAGGAGCAACTTCATGAAGTCGTCCTTGCCGAGGCCGTTCGGGGTTCCGTCGAGCGACGCCTTGGCCTTCGCCGTGGCAGCCGAGACTGCCGCCGGAAGCCCGAGCTTCGCCCGCGTCGCATCGTCAAGCAACTTGGTCTTGGCGAGCGCCGAGGTCCCGATACCGGTCCCGTTGAGGTTCGCCGTGATTGGAGATGGCATCGTCACTCCTTGGGTCGATGAGTCGCATGATGAAGGTGCGCTGCCGCCGACCAGTGGTCCTCATGATGAGCGGATGTGCGACTGGTCATTGGTTGAACTGCTGATCTGGTGACCTGAACCGCTGATGATCTGGTGATCTGATGACGTCGCCGGGATGGCCGGGGCCGTGATCGCGTCGCGCCGGGTCGCCCCGACACCCGCCTAGCCTTCTGCCGCCCCATCCTGAACCGCTGCGGTCGCCGCGGAACGGCGCCCACCGTACGCGCCCAACCCGGCGCTTACCCTCGACTGGACGCCAAGCGCACGCGTGACGCTCAACGCCGTCTCGCCCCCAACGACGCGCACGAAATCGCGCGACGGAGGTGCGATCACGGGTTGTGCCTCCTCGTCCGCCACCGACGCCGGAACCTCGAAGGGTCGGCCATCCTGGTCGAACTGCAGCCGCCCAAAGAAGGTGGCGGCCCACTCGCGCCCGCCATCGCCGGTCCCGGCCTGCGCTTGGCCACCCGGTTCCCCGGATTGCCGTTGCGGGGTCTGGTTCCCTTGCTGGCTGGCATTGCGCCCCGCCGTCTCATCACGGTCTCGCAGGCCCACGTCGAGCCGTTCCAACCGCAGGCCGGCGTCGTTGAGCGACGCGCGCAACTGCGGGAGGGCGGCCTCGAGGGCCTTTCTCGCTTCCGGCGACGCCGTGGTGAGGTCCACCCCGAGCGCGCCCTGACGCAAGGTCAACCGGATCGAAAGCGGTCCGAGGTTGTCCGGCGTCAGGCGCAGCGTGAACTGCTTCGCCTCGCCGACCCCGGTAAGCTTCGCTAGGCGCACGAGTACCGGCGACACCTGCTCGTCCAAGTCGAAGACCGGGGACGTGGCCTGTGCCGTCGATGCGATACCTAGCGCATCGGCATTCCGGATGCGTGCATCCGGTGCGATGCCGCTCCCTGCGACCGGTTGCGCGCCACCAGCGCCCGGGGTTGAGGCCCCTTGCGCCGGCACACCGCCAACCTGTTCGCCCTCGGCAGCACCTGCCCCACCGGCACCCGCAAGGGACGCCGCCGCGGCTTGGGACGTCACCGACGCCACCGTCGTATCACCCGTTGCGTCCCCGGGTACCTCTGCCGCAGCCGTCGCTGCCGCATCAGCCCCGACGATCGCGCCGGCCGATCCTGCCTGCCCGGCCTTGCCGGCCACGTGGGCCACGATGGGAACCACCGTCGCCACGCCGCCTTCTGCCACCGCGATGACCGGGGCACCCTCCACGTCGGAGAGGACCGGGGTATCCACGACCGCGACCGTGGCCACTTGGGCCTCAGCGACGGCGTCGGCCGGAACCGGCAGTGCCGGTCCCGTCGCGGAGAGGTCGGCGTCGCCCGCCGTGGCCTCGTCGGCCGACGCTGCCGAGGCAAGCGCCGACGCCAGGGCGGCGAACACGCCGGCACCGTCCAAGGCGACCCCGTTCGTCACGTCCACGGCGGCGGATACCGACGCGGCGCCAACTTCAAGGGTTGCCCCAACCTGGCGCAAGGCGACCAGCAAGCCAGCAAGCGACGACTGGTCCGCGGGCGTCCCGGTGAGGGTCGGAAGGTCGGCCACAGAGCCGTCAAATGCGCCGACCATGAGCATGCCCAAGTCAAGCGCGCCGGCCTCCCCCGCCAATGCCACCGCCGCCTGGCCCAGTAGGACCCGGATGCTGTCCGGCAAGGACTTGGAGACGTCGGCAACGACCGTCGCGACCATCCCGGGGTCGCCGGTGGCGACCGCCGCCTCGACCCGTGCCGCCGCGTCGTCAACCGCTTGGAGGGCGGCATCAGGCGAGACGACCGACGAACCACCATCCCCGTCGCCCGATCCCACTTCGCCATTCCGGCCTCGCTGCCCCGTCGCTTGCGCCATCGGGGAAGGTTGGTCGGCCTGGCGCATGGCACCAGCGGCGGCGGCGTTTGACCCGTCGGACGGGTTCATGCCACGCGCCCGGTCGAGCGCCTTTGAGAGGCGGCTCACCGCTCGCATGCCCGCCGCGGCGTCGCGACGCATCCTCGACCGCGACCCGGACCTGCCAGCGGAGACCGCCGGAGCCGTGCCACCGATCGCCCCGGGCGCGTCGGACGAGTCCGACGAGGGCGCCAGGGGTTGCGCCGATAGACCCGCGACAACGGAGTCACGCGCGGTCGTCTGGTTGCGCGACACGCGTGACGAGGTGATGCGCTCAAGCACGGAAGCAAAGCCCGGCCGGTTCCCGGTTGCCGGACCCGCCTTCCCGCGGGGCGCATCGGTTGCGTCGCCGATGGCATTCGTGGAGCCGACACCCCCGGGGCCTGCACCCCCGGAAGCTCGCACGCCAGTGACTGCCTGCAGCGCACGCGCGGACAGGGCACCACCCATCGCGGCAAGCGCAAGGCTTGCCTGCGAGGCGGATGCCGCCTTGCCCAATGATGGGACAGACCTACCCATAGCAGCTCCTTTACGGACGCCCGGCCCAGGCACGCCAAGGCGCACCCGAACCAATCCGACCTGCATGGCTCCAGGAAGGCCACGCACGCCCACGCCCCGCGCTTCTGTCCCTGTCCGCGCGGACCGTGCCCCGCACCTGCGGGGGCGAGAACCGATCGCAGGCGCCCGACGTCATCGACGCCGTTGCCCACGCCCTGGCTCTCGTCCCAGTAGGCACATCGATCTCAGTTGTTCGGTTCGCCCGACGGGGACCGGCACTCCGACCCCGGCCTGCATCCCTGCGGGCAGGCTTCCCGACTGGGTTGCGCACGCACCCATCCATGACCTGCGCATCCCTCCCGGGCCGTCCGTGGCCCGACCTTGGCACCCAGCTTCCGTGCCCGGCACCTGACCTCCGTACCCATCGCCACGCAGGGCCGTCTCCTTGGCCCCCACGGCGTCGCCCGGCCATCCCTGGCGCGAGCCCGCCCCCGGCATCCGTGCCGGGCCGCCACACCTCCGTGCTTTCGGTCGCGCCAAGCCAATCCTCGGCCCGCCACGACCCGCCCAAGCCATCCTTGGCCCGAGCGACGCGCCCCGGCATCCGTGCCGGGATGTCCATGGGGTTCGACGCCTAGCGACGCCCCTCGTAAATCGCTTGGCGCAACTGCGCAAACTTGAGGTTGGTGAACGCCGTCGCTGCCGAGAACTGAATCTGTGTCTCCGCGAGGCGCACCATTTCGCGATCGATGTCCACGTTGTTGCCGTCGTTCCGCAGCGTCGTCCCGCTGAGCGCGTGAGTCTTCGCCTGGATTGCCTCGATGTTCGGGCGATCCATCGACAGCCCGAAGTGCGCCCGGTTCGTCGACACCATTTGGAAGGTGTCCGGGGCTGGCCGGTGCACCGCCGCCGCCAGCTCCTCCTCGAACGACACCTCGGAGGTCTTGAAGCCCGGCGTGTCGATATTGGCGACGTTGTTGGTGATGGCACGGCTTCGCAGGCTCAGGCCGTCGAGCGATTTCACGATCGCGCCGAACGCGATGTCGTTGCGGATGAGGTTTGGCATCGTCACACTTCCTCGGCGCGCTACGAACCGGCGCGGCGCAACTGTTCGCGGGTCTGGAGGACCTTGCGGACGTATCCCTGCGTCTCGGAGTACGGGGGCACCCCGCCGAACTTCTCGACGGTGCCGGGGCCGGCGTTGTACGCCGCCAGTGCCTTGGTGACGTCTCCACCGAAGCGGTTGAGCATCTGGCGAAGGTATTTGGCACCCCCCGCCGCGTTCTGGCCCGGGTCGAACGAGTCGGTCACCCCGAGCGATCTCGCGGTCCCGTCCATCAACTGCATCAGCCCTTTTGCCCCGGCATGAGAGACGGCATTGGCATTACCGCCCGACTCAACCTTGGCCACCGCGCGTACGAGGTCCGCATCGAGACCTTCGCGGGCCGCCGCGCTGCGCAGCTCCTCGTCGAAGGACCCGACACGCGCCTCCCCGGCTCGGACGGACGGTGCGACTGCCATCGCACCGTCCGCCCGCGGCCGGATAGGGAGGGAGAGGGAGATGCCAAGCCGGCGGGCGCGATCAAGCGCCGCTTGTACGAGCGTGGTGTGGATTGTTCGGAGGGCGCTGCCATCACCCGCCGAACCCGCACCGCCGTAACTCCGGCCTGACAAGATGTCCTGCAGCGGTGAACTCGTCACCATCTCCCGATACCTCCCCCGGAACTGGCGATGGCGACGGCGGCCACCGGCGGGCGGGACAGCAGGCGCCGCCCCTCTAGCCCGTGCCTCATGACCGCCATCTCGTCCATCTCCTTGAGTTCCCGCTGCTGCTCAGCCTTCCGGTACTCGGCAAGCTGCTTCTCCTTCAGCTTCTCGAGCGCCTTCCGGGCCTGCATCGCCTCCACGAGTTCGTTCCGCCGTGCCTCGACCCGCGCCCTTGCGCGTTCGACCACCTGAACCTGCCGATCAACCGAAATCTTCAGCACATCGAGGAACCGCAGGCCCAACTGCAGGTTCTCCATGTCGAGGATCCCCTCGCCCTGGATCGCCTCCAGATGGTCAACCGTCCGTGCCTCGTCGTCCCGAAGGCGACGCAACGTGGCTTCCTCCTTGAAAAACCCGCCTTGCGCCTCGCCGAAGGCCACCTTCGCCAAGTCCTCCAACTGCTGGCGGTAATCCAGCACCGACTGGAGGCGGAAGACGAACCGTGGCATCGACTCGGTGACCTTCCTTTCCTGCTGACCATGTGCCTCACCACCGGAGACCAGCCTTGGTCCCGCGATGGATCAGCTCACACGTTGACAAACATCCGTTGGAGCACCTCGACCGCCGCCGCGTAGTCGGTCGACTCCGTCGCGTCCTGCCGCAGGTACTCCCGCACCCGGGGCATCATCGCGAGGGCGAAGTCAATCGCTGGGTTACTCCCCGCCGCGTAGGCACCGATGTTCACCAGGTCCCGCGCACTCGCGTAGGTCGCCAGCACCTCCCGCAGCAGGCCCGCCGCGTGCTTGTGTCCGGGTGTCGCCAACTCCGTCATCAACCGCGAGATGCTCTCCAGCACGTCGATGGACGGGTAGTGGTTCTCCGCCGCCAACTGGCGCGACAGCACGATGTGCCCGTCCAGGATCGACCGCACCGCGTCCGTGATCGGCTCCTGCAAGTCATCGCCCTCGACAAGGACGGTGTAGAAGCCGGTCACGGTTCCCTTGGCTGAGGCACCCGTCCGCTCCATGAGCCGCGGCAGCATCGCGAAGACCGACGGCGTGTAGCCACGCGTCGCCGGCGGCTCGCCAATCGTGAGGCCGACCTCGCGTTGCGCCATCGCGAAGCGGGTCACCGAGTCCATGAGGAAGCTGACGTGCAGGCCTTCCTCCCGGAAGTACTCCGCCACCGCCGTCGCGACCCACGCCGCCTTCACACGCACCAACGCCGGTTGGTCCGATGTCGAGACGATCACAATCGACCGGGCAAGGCCATCTGGCCCCAGGTCACGCTCAATGAACTCGCGAACCTCGCGACCCCGTTCGCCGATCAGGGCGATCACGTTGATGTCGGCCGAGACGCCCCGCGCGATCATCCCCAGGAGGGTGCTCTTGCCGACGCCCGATCCCGCGAAGATCCCGAGGCGTTGGCCTTTCCCGCAGGTCAGGACGCCATCGATGGCGCGCACGCCGGTGGGCAACGGCTCGGTGATCCGCGCGCGCGTGAGCGCCGGCGGCGGGGCATTGCCCACCCCAAAACGCCGCCCCATGATCGGCCCAAGCCCGTCAATGGGCTGGCCCAAGCCGTCAATGACCCGACCGACCAGTGCCGGACCAAGCACCAACGAGAATCCACCGCCCGTCGCCACAACGCGCGACCCGGGTGAGATACCCGTCATCTCACCGAGGGGCATGAGGACCACGCGGTCGCCGCGGAAGCCCACAACTTCCGCGATGATCGGCTCCCCGCCGCGCGTCGGATGGACCTCGCAAATCTCGCCAACTTGACAGACAAGACCCTCAGCCTCGACTGTCAGGCCGATGACCTGCACGACCCGACCGGTACACCGGAACGTGTCGACGTTGTCAAGCGCCTGCAGGTACTTATCAAGATCGAAGCGCGCGGACTCGGCGGGCTCGATGGCGCCGCCGGCTTGCGGGACGAGCGTGGCGGTCATCGGCGTGCCCCCCCGCTGTCAACCGCTGCCCCGGCAAGGCCGGAAAACGTCGATGAAACCCGTTCGAGTTGAGTCTCAAGGCGCCCGTCCACGGTGCCACGCCGGGTCTCCACGATGACCCCCACCCGCTCAACCGACTCGTCCCCGACGACCTCGACCCCCCGTTCGGCGTACGAGGCCGCGGCCCGGCGCAAGCTGTCACCCAGCTGTCGCATCGTCTCGGGGTTCAGCCGGACGCGAATGCCATCCTGCGCCGTCACTCGCTGCAAGGCGCGCGACACCATGTCCTGGACGAAGTCCGGGCGCGCCTGCACCTCCGCGTGGATGATGCGCCGGGCGATCTCCACCGCGACGCCGATCACGTCCGGTTCGGCCTCGGCGATCAGCTGCGCCCGCTCGACCTTGGCGTTTGCCGCCAGCTGCAGCGCGACTTCGATGTGCTCGGCGATCTCGTCGCGCCCCTGCTGCCGCCCTTCGGCACGTGCCGCCTCGCGGATCGCATCGGCGGATGCCTCGGCGTCGGCCACTACTTGAAGCGCCTGCGCCCGAATTGCCTCGGCCTCCCGCTCCTGCTGGGCCCGGTACTCGCGCGCTTCACGCAGGGTGAGGATCGTCTCCCCCGCCTCCTCAACGCGTCGCTTCGCCTCGGCGTACGTCTCGGCCGTGTCAGCCTTGGCGGCGGCAACCAAGGCCTCAACCTCGGCGTGCACCCGCAGCCGCTCAGCCTTCGCCTCCTCAAAGAGGCGCTCAGCCGCCGCGTTGAGGTCGACCGTACGCCGGCGACGTTCGATCGTCGCCTCCAACGCCGCCGCGCTCTCCGCCGAGCCAATGGCGGCCCGGACGACCAGCGCCTGCGCCTGGATATCCGGTGCTTTGAGGACGCCCATGGCCTACTTGAACTCCTCGCCACCGGCGCGTGCGATGACGATTTCCTCGTTCTGCTCAAGGCGACGGACAGCCTGGACGACCTTCTGCTGCGCTTCCTCGATGGTGGAGAGGCGCTGCGGACCCATGATCTCGATGTCGTCCTTCATCTGGGCTGCCGAACGCGACGACATGCCCTTGAAGAACTTGATGCGCAGTTCCTCCGATGCCCCGCGCAATGCGAGCGCTAGGTCCTTGCCATCGACCTCGCGTACCACCTTCGGCATGTCGCGATCACCAAGACGGATGATGTCGTTGAACACGAACATCTGCCGCTGGATCTCGTCAGCAAGGTCTGGCTCCTGCTCACCAAGGATGTCCATGATGGCCTTGGTGTTGTTCGGGTCGTTCTTCTGGAGCACGCTAACGATGTGACGGATGCCACCCGACGACTCAAGGTTTGTCGCCTGCACGCTTGAGAACTTCATGCGGAGCAGACGCTCCACCTCGCGGACAACCTCCGGCTGGGTGCGATCCATCACGGCGATGCGCATCGCCACCTCGGACTGGGTCTCTTGGGGAAGCGCGGCGAGCACCTTCGCCGCCTGCTCAGGCGCCAAGTAGGCGATGATCAGCGCAATCGTCTGCGGGTGCTCGTCCTTGATGAAGCCGATCAGCTGTGGCGTCTCAGCGCTGCGAAGGAACGAGAACGGCGGGGTCACCGCACGTGCCGTCAGCCTGCCAAGCATCTCGCTCGCCCGGCTCGGGAGCAACGTCTTGGAGAGCACCTGCTGCAGGAATGGCAGTCCGCCGGCTACCCCGCCCTCGTCGCCACCGAGCATGTCGGCGACCTCGTCAAGCACCGCATCAACGATGTCCGGCTGGACGAACCGCATCTTATGGATCTCGAGTGCAATCGCCTCGACGGCCTCCTCGGGCATGTTCTTGAGGATTGCGATCGATGCTTCCTCGCCCACGGCGATCAGGAAGGCGGCAATCTGCTCAAGCCCGGTCAATCCCGCCAAGGGTCCGCGCCGCACTGGCGCGGTTGGTGGCGGGGGCAAGGCCGGAACTGGGGCCGCGGCCTCCTGGGTCGTCTCGGATGCGGGTGCGGTGGCTGCCATCGTCGTGCCTCGGCGTCCGTCTCGTTCGCTATCGCGGTTGAAGTTCTTCGTTGGGAAGCACCGGCCCCCACGTGGAGGCCGTCGCTACATGGAAGGCCCGTGCCGGTGGTCGCCGCCCAAGTCGCCCTGCGCGACGGATTGGTTTCGCGGTGTCCGTCAGCCGACGCCGACGGACGCGTTCTCCTGCTGGATCCACCGTGAAAGCGTCTCGGCAACCAGGCCCGGCTGCTCGCGAGCAAGCAGTCGCACCTCTTCCCGGCGTTGAGCACGCTCAGACACACTGAGTTGCCGGCGCCGCCGACCAGCCGGGGTCGTTGGATCCTCGCCCGCCGCAGCAGAGGCTGCAGCTGCTGTCGCAGTTGAGACAGCCGCCTGTGCCTCGGCGGGAAGCGTTGCCATGACATGACCAGGCACCTCGTAGGGCTGGCCAGAAGCCTTGGCCGCCAAGAACTTGGCTCGCTCTTGCGGTGGGAGCATCGCAAGGACCGAGTCTGGAAGTTCCGGCGTCGGTGACGCCCCGAGAAGGGCCGCGAGCTGGGCCTCGATCGATTCCGGCGAGACCAACGCCGCCGCGCCGCCACGACCACCCGGGAGTGCGCTCGGGTCGTTGCCGTCGATGGTGACCGGCTTCGGCTTAATGCTCGAGGAGAGGAGGCGGAAGACCACGAAGAGGCCGATCAGGGCGGCGAGGAGGCCACCGGCCTTCACGCCCATCTGGATGTAGTCGTTCTGCTGCGCCTGAGCCGCCTGTGCCTCAAGCTCCTTGGCCAAGGTGGTGTCGAACGGAACCGTGACGACCGCAATCTGGTCTCCGCGTGCCGTCTGCAGGCCAACCGCCGCCGAGACCGCTTGGGTGAGCTGCTCGGCTTGGATGTTCTGGACCGCCTGGTCGACCATGACCGCAATCCCGATGGACTTGATCTCGCCAGCGGCGCGGGTGATCGCTCGCTTGTCGGACGACACCTCGTAGTTCGTCGTCACCTCGGACTTCTGGTAGCTGGAGGTGCCGCCGCCGGCGCCGCCCGCGGCGCCCTGCTGGAACGAAGGGATATTTGTCTGCGTGCCCGGGACACCACCGGCCGCTTGGGCATCAGCCCCGGAACCGGCAAAACTCTCCCGGGAGTCCTTCTGGCTGCGCGTCTGGGGCTGGAGCTGGCCTGGTGAGTACGTCTCAACCGTCTGGGCAACCGTGTCCCAGTCAAGGGCGACCGTCGCCTTGACGACCGCACGCCCCTTGCCAAGTGCTTGGTCCAGCAGGTTCTGCACCTTGCGCTCAATCTCGGCCTCACGGCTGTGCTGGACGTCGAGACGGGCACTTGCCTGCTTGTTGGCGGCGATCTCAGAGCTATCCGCCTTACCAAGCGTGTTGCCATTCGAGTCAACGACGGCAACGTTCTCCGCCTTCAGGCCCTCGACGGACTTCGAGACGAGGAACTTGATGGAAGTGACTTGGTCGTCAGCCAACTTCGCACCGGACTTGGTCTTGATGACCACGCTGGCGCTTGCTTCACGCTGCTGCGCTGCGAAGAGGCGCTCCTGGGGCAGGACGAGGTGGACCCGCGCTTGGTCAACGGCGCTGATCCGACCGATCGTCCGCATGAGCTCGCCCTCCAGCCCACGCTGGTAGTTGAGGCGCTGGGCGAAGTCGGTGATGCCGAGGTTGGTGCGGTCGAAGACTTCCATCCCGACCACGCCAACGCCGGTGCCGTTGGGGAGGCCGGCCGAGGCGAGCTGGAGCCGGAGGTCGGCCGCCTGCTCATTTGGTACGCGGATCGTCTGGCCACCATCGGTGATGGTGTAGGCAACCTTGAATTCCTTCAACTTGCCCACGACAGCCGCCGCGTCACCCTCCGCAAGGTTCGTGTAGAGCGGCACCGTTGCCGGTGGCTGCAGGTACACGAATGCGCTAAACAGCGCGGCGATGACGACCACCGCCCCGACCGCAAAGCCGATCTGACGGGACCGCCCCATGGTTGACCATGCCAGGGGTAGATCCCGGAACGATTGATTGATGCCCTCGCCGTTCACCGACGCCTCCCAACCTGTGTGGTGGGTCCAGCCGAGCCAGCTCTTGCCCGACCTCTATCCACCTGAAGTGCGACCCCCGCCTGCGACCCGGAGCCCACACACGCGGGCCTGACCGGGGCAGCCGACGCGCGTGGCAGCGCTCGCCGGCCGACGGGAACCACTACCTAGATCTGCATCCGCACCACTTCTTGGTAGGCCTCGAGCAACTTGTTCCGGACCTGCACGGCAAGTCCGAAGCCAAGGTTGGCGCTCTCCATGCCGATCAACACCTGATGCAAGTCGACCGACTCGCCAGCGACCACGCGGGCGGCCTTGTCGTCGGCAGCCTTGTACGCCTCGTTGGTGTCCTGCAGCGCGTTCGAAAGCACCGCCGCGAACGACTCCATGACGCCCTTTGCCGGTGCACCCGCCTGCACGCCATTCAGCGCGAGATGGGCGACGTTGGGTTGCACTGTCGGTGCCGGCGGCACGACGCCACGGGCGATTCCCGACCCGTAGGCATTGCTGATGCCAGGTGGCATGACCGGTGGCAATGTCATGTCCATTGTCGCGCTCTCCCTTCAGGTGGTGGCCGGCGTGCTCGGGTCGCTCGTGCTTGGCCCTGGCAGGGGCTTCAGCCTGACCCGTGCTACCGACCGATTTCCAGTGCCTTGCTTGCCATCGCCTTCGCCGCGTTGAGTGCGGTCACGTTCGCCTCGTAGGCGCGCGTCGCCGAAAGCATGTCTGCCATCTCCGTCACCGGATCGATGTCGGGGTAGCCCACGAAGCCTTCAGCATCAGCGTCCGGGTGATCCGGCTCGTACGTCCGCCTGGCAGGGCGGTCGTCTGGCCCGACCCGCGACACCCGCACGCCCTGGCCGGGCGGCATGGTGGCACCGGTTGGCGACGGGATGTTCACGACACCCTGCGCCAAGAGGATCGTGCGGAAGGGCACCTGCTCTTGGCGGGGCGTGAAGACGAGTTGCTGGCGACGGTACGGTCCGCCCTCGGCGGTCCGGGTCGTGTTCATGTTCGCGATGTTGTTCGCGATGACATCGGTGCGGAGGCGCTGCGCGGTAAGGGCAGAACCCGCGATCCGCAATGCGTTGAAGAACGACATGCCAGCCTCCGAACGTCAAAGCAGCACCGTGGAACCCACGGCGCGTCCTTGCGGAGAAGCATAAGAACCGAGGTAGGGGCCCTCTATCGGGGATTCCCCTATAGGGAGTCCGTCGTTCGACGGACAACCCGCCCGGGAGCATCCGGTGGAAGGGGCACCGGAAGGGGCCGGGGCAGGCAAGGCCCACGCTGCCGACCCCAAAATGACGATCGCCGGTGCGAACCAAGCCGGCGCCGCGGGTCACCGCAACCCGGGTGTGGCCGCGCCGCCACAATGCGGTCACGCGCGTAGGACGTACCGATACCGTTCCGCTCACCATTCCTGCCAGCCACCGCAGTGCCATCGACCTGTCGCAGCGGAGATCCCATAGGCATCCCTGAGCAGGCGCCAGACCCGCAACGAACGGCGCCACGTCCTGCAGGCAAGCAATGCACCGGCAAGCCCTCCCGGCCAGACGGTGCCACGCGCATGCATCGCGCCGTACTGGGACCTTTCGCGCGGCGCACGGGCCGTCAGGGGCCATCCTGCGTGCCCCAGGGGGTGCGGGCACGCCACGTGGCAGGGCGCGCATTGCCCTCTGGACCCGCCTAGGGTGCAAGGCCCGCGCCCGGGTAACGAGACGAGCCACCCGTGACTGGGTGGCTCGTCTCGCGCGCGCATTCGGTGCGCCAGAGGCGCACGGAAAGCTACAGCTCGGTCTGGAGGGTCAGCGTACCCGGGCCTTCCTCAACGACGCGCAACCGCATGCCGTCGAGGCGAAGGAGCGCCCGCTTGATCACAACCTTGGCTTGGTGGGCGACATCGAGGGTGAGGATGCCTCGCTCGTAGCCGTTTGCCTTCGCGTCCGACACGCCTTCCACCTGCTGGATGGTGCGCTGCAGGTGCAGGGCGCGCGAGAACCCCGGGACACCTTGAATGACGACGGTCGTGTGGATCGTCGCGTCCGGGTCAACCCCTTCCTGCGCCGCAACCGGCTCATCCGCCGACGCGTCGTCAACCGGGGTGCCCTCGGCGTGTGCCTCGTCGGCGTCGTGGGCCTCAGCCTGCGGTTCCGCGTCGTGGCTTGCTTCGGCCTCGCCCGTCTCAGCGTGGGCGGCGGCTTCCGCTTCGGCTTGGGCCCTGCGTGCAGCCTCGGCGGCCGCGATGAGTTGGGCTTGGGCATCAGCGGCCGCCTGTGCCTGTCGCGCGGCATCCGCCTGACGAGCTGCCTCCGCTTCCGCAGCAGCTTGCGCGGCGCGAACCGCCTCCGCCTGACGGGCGGCCTCTGCCTCGGCAGCGGCTTGGGCGGCGCGAGCCGCCTCCGCCGCTTGCGCGGCGCGGGCTACCTCAGCCTGCCGGGCGGCCTCCGCCTCGGCAGCGGCCTGGGCGGCGCGAGCCGCCTCCGCCGCTTGCGCGGCACGGGCTACCTCTGCCTGGCGGGCGGCCTCCGCCTCTGCGGCTTGGGCAGCGCGAGCCGCCTCTGCGGCTTGGGCAGCGCGAGCCGCCTCTGCGGCTTGCGCGGCACGGG
>CAILQO010000381.1 GCA_903836285.1 uncultured Chloroflexota bacterium | reverse complement strand
CCCTGCCCCTCTCCCACTGGCGCGGGAGAGGGGTGAGGCATCGCTTCGGACTCATCACGACCGCGACGGAAACTCTCTGGGCGGATTGGGCGACCATCGGGTCCGATCGGCCACGGTGGCTTCTGCGGTTGCACGCGCGCGGCGCCGCGCGTTCCGGGGCGCGCGGGCGAACCAGTGGGGTCGATGGGGGTACGGCTGGAAGGTCGGGTGGAGCTGCCCGCGTCGGGCCTACGCCCCCTAGCGCCCGGGGAAAGCGCGGCCGAATCCCCCCTAGCCCCCCTTCCCTGCGAGGGAAGGGGGGGACTGACGTTTCCGCCGGTGCGGCGGGCGCGGGGAGATGAGGAGCTGCCCCCACCAGTTGCCCCTCCGCCGGTGCGGCGGGCGCGGGGAGATGAGGCGGCGCCGGAACTACCTGCCCGTGGGCGTCGGTCAGCCATCGAGCTGGCGCTTGAGCAACTCGTTGACGAGACCGGGATTCCCCTTCCCTCGCGTTGCCTTCATCACGGCGCCGACGAGGAAGCCCATTGCGGTTGCCTTTCCGGCACGGTAGTCGGCGACGGCCTTCGGGTTCGCGGCCACCGCCTCGGCGACGGCAGCGGCGAGGGCGTCGGTATCGGAGACCTGCCCGAGGCCGCGCGCTTGCACGATCTCGGCGGGCATCGTGCCGTGCGCGACCGCCTCCTCGAGGACCTCGGGAGCGGTCCGCACACTGATCATGCCGTTGTCAATCAGGCGGATGAGTTCAGCGAGATGGCCCGGGCCGATCTTCAGCGAATCGACCTCGCCCCCAGTCGCGCTGAGGATGCGCATGATGTCGCGCACCACCCAGTTCGCGGCGTTGCGTGGGTTGCCTGACAAACGGGCAACCTCCTCGAACCAGTTGGCGAGGGTGCGCGATTGCGCGAGTGTCTCGGCGACGTCCGCGGTCACACCGAAGTCGGTGGCGAAGCGTGCGCGCTTGGCGTCTGGCATCTCTGGCAGGCGGGCACGGATCCGGTCGACCTCGACCGCGGAGGTGATGACCGGCGGCAGGTCCGGTTCCGGGAAGTACCGGTAATCGTTCGCCTCCTCCTTGGATCGTTGGCTAACGGTGATCGCTTTGTCATCGACCCCCCCGCGGGTCTCCTGAACGATGCGCCCGCCCGCGTTGAGGACCTCCGTTTGGCGTGCGATCTCGAATTCGAGGGCGCGCACGACCGACCGGAAGGAGTTCATGTTCTTGACTTCGACCTTGCGACCGAACTCGGTGGCGCCGCGTGGCCGGAGAGAGATGTTGGCGTCGCAGCGGAAGGCACCCTCGTCCATGTTGGCGGTCGAGACGCCGAGGTAGCGCAGCACTTGGCGCAGTGCGCGCAAGTAGGCGCCGGCTTCGTCGGGCGTGCGCAGGTCTGGGTCGCCGACGATCTCCATGAGTGGCACACCCGAACGGTTCACGTCCATCAGCGAGTACGTCTCGCCCGACGCGTCGCGCACATGCTTGAGGGTGGCGGTGTCCTCTTCGAGGTGGACGCGCGTAATGCCCGCCCGGCGCACCTGTGTCGGATCGGCCGGGTCCGGGAACTCAAGCCACCCCGCTTCGGAGAGCGGCAGATCGTATTGGCTGATCTGATAGCCCTTCATCAAGTCCGGGTAGTTGTAGTTCTTGCGGTCGAACTTGCTGAACTCGGGAATGCGGCAGTGCAGCGCCAACGCCGTCAGGATGGTCGACTCGACGGCGGCCCGGTTCATCACCGGGAGGACGCCGGGCATGCCGAGGCAGACGGGGCAGACGAGGGTGTTCGGCAGTGCCCCGGCGTAGCGGGATGAGCACGCGCAGAACATCTTGCTTTCGGTGAGCAATTGGGCGTGGACTTCAAGACCGATGACGGCCTCCCAGTCGGTCGCCACGGCGGTGGCGGTCATGGACAGACCCTCCCGAGGAACCGGCCGAGGCGATCGAGGGCCTCGTCAATCTGCTCGTACTTGGTGGCATAGCACATGCGAACATGCCCCTCGCCCCCGTGGCCGAAGACCGACCCGGGGATGGCCGCGACGTGCTCTTCGTGGAGGAGGCGTTCGGCGAACTCGTCGCTCGTCAGGCCGCTCCGCCGGATTGAGGGGAAGACGTAGAAGGCGCCTTGCGGCCGGAGGCACTCCAGCCCCATTTGGCTGAGGCGGTCGACGATCAGTGTGCGGCGTCGGGCGTACTCGGCGACCATGCGTTGCACGTCGGCCTCGCCGTTCTCCAATGCCTCGATGGCGGCGTACTGGGCCATCGTCGGCGCGCTCAACATGCCGTACTGGTGCACCTTCATCATCGCCTCGATGAGATGCGACGGCGCGCAGGCGTACCCGAGGCGCCACCCCGTCATGGCGTACGCCTTCGAGAAGCCGTTGAGCAGGATCGTCCGCTCGTGTGCGCCTGGCAGGCTACTGACGGTGGTGTGCTCCCACCCGTCGTAGGTGAGGCGGGAGTAGATCTCGTCGGAGATGATGAGCAGGTCGTGTTCGACGGCCACGGCGACGATTTTTGCGAGTTCGTCGCGCGAGACGGCACCGCCGGTCGGGTTGTTTGGGTAGCCGAGGACGATGGCCTTGGTGCGCGGGGTGATCGCCGCTGCCACCTGTTTGGCGGTGACCACAAAGCCGTCGGAGGCGTCGGTGCGGATCGGGACGACGACGCCGCCGGTCAGGCCGACGCACGGGGGGTAGCAGACGTACGACGGCTCGGGAACGATGACCTCATCGCCCGGGTCGATCGTCGCGCGGACGGCGAGGTCGAACGCCTCGGAGACGCCGGTGGTGACGATGACCTCGGAGCCCGGGTCGTAGGTAGCGCCGTAGCGAGTGGCGGTCTCGTGGGCGATGCGTTCACGCAACTCGATCAGGCCACGGTTCGAGGTGTACCCCGTCTTGCCGCGGTCGAGGGAGGCCTTCGCGGCGTCGATGACGTGCGCCGGCGTGACGAAGTCTGGTTCACCGACGCCCAGTGAGATGACGCCCTGCATCGTGGCGGCGACATCGAAGAAGCGGCGGATACCGCTCGGCGGGATCGCGGCGACGGCGCGGGACACGAAGTCGCGTGTTGCGCGCGTGGTGGCGATTGTCATGACGCCGCTCCGGCGAGGGTGAGCGGTGGGCGCTTTTGGTGCCACCCGGTGGCGTTCTCGTACGCCCAGGCGGCGCGGAAGAGGGTGGCTTCGTCGAAGGCCCGGCCGATGAGCTGCAGGCCGACCGGCAAGCCCTGCCCGTCGAACCCGCACGGGATGCTGATCCCTGGGAGGCCCGCGACGTTGACGGGGATCGTGCAGACGTCCGAGAGGTACATCGCCAATGGGTCGTCGACGCGCGCCCCGATGGGGAAGGCGACGGTGGGACTGACCGGTGAGGCAATGACGTCGACGTCGTGGAAGGCGTTGTCGAAGTCTGCCTTGATGAGCGTGCGCACCTGTTGTGCCTTGCGGTAGTAGGCGTCGTAGTAGCCGGACGAGAGGGCGTAGGTGCCAAGCATGATGCGGCGCTTGGGTTCGGCCCCGAAACCGCGTTCGCGCGCGCTGTCCATGGCGCGGTTCATATCCGCCTCATCGAGGGCGGCGAGGCCGAAGCGCGTCCCGTTGTAGCGCGCGAGGTTGGAGCTCGCCTCCGCCGGCGCGATGATGTAGTAGGTAGCGAGGCCGTGCGTGGAGTACGGCAGGCTGACCGGTTTGATGATCGCCCCGAGGCGCGCCAGTTCGTCGATGGCGGTGCGCACGAGGCGTTCGACGTCCGGCTCCATGCCGGCGACGAAGTACTCGGCCGGGACGCCAACGCGCAGGCCCCGGACCCCGTCGCGGATGGTAGCCCGGTAGTCGGGTACCTCGATGTTTGCAGTGGTACCGTCGAGTGGATCGACGCCGGCGATGGCGCGCAGGATCATCGCCGACCCTTCGACCCCGATCGAAAACGGGCCGACCTGATCGAGCGACGAGGCGAATGCGACGACGCCGTAGCGGGAGACGCGCCCGTAGGTCGGCTTCAGGCCGGCGACCGAGGTGAGGGCAGCGGGTTGGCGAATTGATCCACCCGTGTCGGTGCCGAGGGAAAGCAGCGCCTCACCGGCCGACACCGCGGTTGCCGACCCGCCGGACGACCCGCCCGGGACGCGCGTTGGGTCCCACGGATTTCGTGTGACGTGGTAGCCCGAGTTCTCGGTGCTACTGCCCATGGCGAACTCGTCCATATTCGCCTTGCCGACGAAGACGGCGCCGGCCTGACGGAGGCGCGCGACCACGGTGGCGTCGTACGGCGGGATAAACCCTTCGAGGATGCGGCTTCCGGCGGTGGTCTGGACGCCGTTGGTGCAGAACAGGTCTTTCAGGGCGACCGGGATGCCGGTCAGCTCCGGCGTCGACGCCGGGTCGCCCGCACCGAGGGCGGCGTCGGCGGCCTTGGCCTGCGCGAGTGCCTCGTTTTCCGAGACGGTGATGAACGAGTGGATGACCGGCTCGACCTGCGCGATGCGATCGAGGACGGCACGCGCCAGTTCGGTCGCCGAGATGTCGCGGCGGACAAGGAGGTCGCGTGCCTCGGGGGCGGTAAGCGAGGTCAGGTCGTGAGGGATGGACACGTGGGCAGGTTCCTCGGAAGGGTGTTCGTGGAGGAGGGACAACGGTCGGTGGGGAGATTTCGCCTTCGGGGCTACCACGTCCGCGGGAGATACCGCCCAATCGAGCGCCCCCCGCGCATCCTGCGCCCCCTCCAGGAGGAGCCCCCACGCATCCTGCGCCCCCTCCCCGGCTACGGCGGGAGAAGGGCTATTCAGGCGTCGAGGACAGCTTGGACGCGGAAGAAGCCGTCCTCTTGGCGCGGGGCATTGAGCAAGATTGCGTCGCGCGGTGTCGACGGGCGTGCAACGTCGTCCCGCATGACGTTTCGCAGGTCTTGGACCTGTGCCGTCGGGGAGACGCCGCTTGTGTCGAGGGCCTGCAAGGCGGCGAAGTGTTCCAAGACGCCCGACAACTGGTCGGCGAAGCGCGCACGCTCCTCCGGGGTGATGCCGAGGCGGGCCAATGCGGCGACGTGGTCGACGTCTTTCGGGGTCAGGTTCATGCGCAACACCAAGGGGATGGGCGACGGGATCACGCGTTGCCGGCCGGGGGTGCCTTCGTTCTTCGCGTAGGCGCCCCACGTCCCGCTCTCGAAATGGAGAGGGGCGTCTGGTCCGCGCGTGCCCGAGGGTTGATGGTCGTTCGGGTACCTCCAAGGGTACCTGCCTGCGATGTGTGTGCAACGCATCTCGCGGTTCGGGTCGGTAGCGATTGTTAATCCCCCGGAGAAGCCCCCTCCTCAATGTCTCCCCCGCTGCGGCTGGACAGGGGCGAGGACGCGGATGCGCGGTGCCGCTCGATCTCGGCGTGGTGGGCGAGTGCCCAGGCGGACAGGGCAGAGACCGGTTCGACGAGCGTGCGCCCGAGTGCGGTGAGCTGGTACTCGACCCGAGGCGGCACCTCTGGGTAGATGGTGCGACTCACAAGGCCGTCTCGCTCGAGGTTCCGCAACGTGAGCGTGAGCATGCGCTGCGAAATCCCCACGACGATCCGGTGGAGCTCGCCGAAGCGAAACGTGCCCTCCGCGAGGATGCGCACGATGAGGAGCGACCACTTGTCGCCGAGGAGCGCGAAGGTGTCGCGGATGATCTGGCACTCCGCCGACTGTCCGAACGAAGCGAGCCGGTTTCGTGGGGCGGCTTCAGGCGGGTAGTCCGCCATGGCGACCTGCCCCGGGCGATCGACGTGCGGCTCCATGGTTCCCTCCGTGTGCCGTAGGCACCTTCTTGTGCCGTCTTGCGGTTGCCAGCGATGTTCCCAATAGTTTGGTTAGGCACAAAGAGTAACCAAGCGTTGGCTGGGGAACTCGTGGCGTGTCAAACGGGAAGGGAATGCCGTGGTTCAAGAACGAGGCGTCGCAACTGGCACGATGGCCAAAGTCGGGTCAATCCTGTGGGCGATCTGGGGAATCCTGCACGTGTGGGTCGGCTATGAGGGGGTGCATCAGTACCTCAGTGGGGGCGTGCGAGGTCAGTGGGCAACCTTGATTGGCGGGGCGCGCGTCCCACGGGAGACCTTTGAGCACGCCACGGATGCGGGGACCGCCTTCGCGCACTCCCAACTCATCCTGAACTTCTGCCTCGATGTCGGGGGCTACGGCGTGCTTGGGCTCTTTATCGCGTGGATGATCTGGGCGCACGCCTCGTGGATGGCGTACTTGATCGGCCTCGTTGCGGTTGGCGTCGCGGACCTGTCGTTCTTGTTCGTACTCGTTACCTCTGGGGTGATCGAGTACTCGTTTGCCGTCATCCTTGGGCCACTCATCTGGGGGATTGCCGTCGTGGTGACGCCATTCGGCTTGCCCCGGGGGCGACTTG
>CAILQO010000380.1 GCA_903836285.1 uncultured Chloroflexota bacterium | reverse complement strand
CGACGATCGCCCTGAGTGGGACGAATACCGTCGCCGCGACCGCCATGACCTCCACTAGTTCCACGGTGTGGACGTACGCCCACGCCGTGGCGTCGGGCAACGGCAACGTGACGGTCACCCTTGCCGGGACCGACACCGCGGGCAACTCCCTCGGGACGGTGACCGGCACCACCTTCGAGGTGGACAACACCGCGCCGACCGTCGCCATCACCTACCAAGAGATCGACGACAACGCGTCGGTGCCGACCAGCGGCTACCTGTCCACGTTGGCGCACTCGGTGCGCGGCGCGAAGTCGGTCGCCATTCAGGTGACGGCGACGGAGGCCGGCGGAGGCGCGACCCTGACCGGTTCGCCGACGGTGACGGTGACGGAGACCGGTGCGAGTAGCGCGACCACCGTGACGTTGACCGAATCGGCCTCTGGGTCGAAGATCTGGCGCGGCGTCTACGACGTGCCGTCTTCCGGCTCTGACGGCACCGCAACGGTGGCGCTCACCGTCAGTGGCATTTCGGATGAGGCGGGGAACACCGCCGCGGTGGCATCAAGCCAGACGACGTCGTTCATCATCGACAACACCGCGCCGTCGGTCACATTGGCGTACACCGATGGGCAGACGCCATACGCGACTGGCCCATACACGTCCGGCAACAGTGTGACCGTCACGGCGACCTTCACCGAGACGAACGCGCTTTCCGGCACGCCGACCCTGACCTTGGTGGCCGGCACCTTCACCGGTGGGACCCTGCCGACGGTGACTCTCTCGGGCAGCGGCTTGGTGTACACCGGCACGTTCACGGTTCCTGCGGGGAACGGCACCGTCACGGCGTCGGTTGGAGCGGTTGACACGGCGGGGAACACCCTGACCGCGACCGGCCAGACCGGCTTCACCATCGACAACACCGCACCGACGGCGGCACTCACCTACGCCCTCGACGCCACCAACTTTGCGAGTTCGCTGTCACGCCCGGCCAAGTCCGGCGACACCGTTACGGTCAAGGCGACCTTCACCGAGGCGATTGCCCTCGACGGCACGCCGACCATCACCCTGACGCAGGACGGCAACGCCACCGTGCCGTCGGCGAACACGGCGATGACCTCGACCGCCTCCGCCCTCGTCTGGACCTACTCGTACGTCGTCCAGGCGTCGCAGAACGCCACCATCTCGGCGAGCGTCGCGACGGTTGACACGGCGGGCAACACCCTCTCTACGACCGCCGCGACCGCTTTCGTCGTCGACAACGCCGCCATCACCCTCGGCACCCTCACGATGACGACGAATGATCCCGGGGCTGATGGGATCATCAATACCCTGACGCCGGCGTTCAGCTTGTCGACGGCGTCCGACACGGCGTACACAGGCACTGGCGTGCCGACCGCCGCCGTCGCCAGTGTCGTCCTGCAGGTCAGCAGTGACGGTGGCACCAACTGGACGGACAACGCAACCTTCACGGGCAGTGGGCCGTACATCGTGACGGCGTCGCCGGCGTTGACGACGGACACGACCTACGCAATTCGTGCGATCGCCACCGACCTTGCCGGCAACATCTCGACCGCCAACCTCTCGACGACGAACGCGCGGATCACGGTCGACACGACCGACCCAGCCTCTGGCACGCTCACGATGACGACCAGCGACCCTGGGGCAGACGGCATTGTCGGCACCCTCACGCCGGCGTTCAGCCTCGCGACGGCGTCCGACACGGCGTACACCGGCACGAACGCCCCGACGGCCGCCGTTGCCTCCGTGGTGATTCAGGTCAGTAGCGACGGTGGCACGAACTGGACGACGAAGGGCACCTCAGCGTCGTCGGCGGCGCCGTACACCGCGACGCTTGCGGGCCTGACCAGTGGCACGACCTACTCCATCCGTGCCCTCGTGACCGACACCGCGGGGAACACCGTCACGTCGGCGCTTTCGACGACCAGTGGGAAGATCACCGTCGACACGACGGCCCCGACCGTCGGCACCCTCACGATGACGACGCCGGACGACGGTTCGGCAGATAACGACGGGATCATCGGCACCCTCACTCCGGCGTTTAGCCTCGCGTCGGCGTCCGACACGTCGTACACCGGTACCGGCGCCGCGACGGCCGGCATCGCCAGCGTGGTGTTGCAGGTCAGCACCAACGGGTCCACGTGGACCGACAACGCGACGTTCACCGCGCCGACCTCCCCGGCGACGGCGTACACCGTCACCGCCTCGCCGGCCCTGTCGACGAACGGGACCTACTCGATCCGCGCCCTCGTCACCGACACCGCCGGCATCACTTCGACGGCGGCACTCTCGACCACGAACGGGCGGATCACGGTCGACACGACCGCCCCGACCGCCGGCACCCTCACCATGACCTCGACCGACACCGGGTCGTCCGGCAGCGACGGGATCATCAACACCACGACGCCGGCGTTTAGCCTCGCGGCGTCGGGGACGGCCGACACGGCGTACACGGGTTCGAATGCGCCGACCGCTGCGATTGCCAGCGTCGTCCTGCAGGTCAGCACCAACGGGTCCACCTGGACCGACAACGCCACCTTCACGGGCAGCGGGCCGTACACCGTCACGGCGGCGGCACTCACGACCAACACCACGTACAGCGTCCGGGCAAAGGTCTTCGACCTCGCCGGTAAGTCGGTGACGACGGCGCTCTCGACGAGTTCCGGGTCGCTGACAATCGACACCACCGTGCCATCGACCGCGGGGACGATTGCGGTCTCCGAGACGGACGGCACCTCTGGCGACGGCGTGGTCAAGACGGCGACGCCGGCCTTCACCGTCACCAGCCCGGCCGACTCTGGCTACACGGCGGCGGCGATTTGGAAGGTGCAGTTGCAAGTCGCTTCGGGCACCGGCCAGACGTCTGGCTTCGCCGATACCGGGAGTGCCGTGACCTCCGCCACCAGCGGCGTCTACACCCTGACGACCGGCACCCTGGCGGCGGGCACGTACACGATCCGGGCCGTCGCGACCGACGTCGCCGGCAACGAGACGATCACCGGCAGCACGGTCAACATCGCGGTCGACCTGACCGCGCCGACCGCCGGGACGGT
>CAILQO010000379.1 GCA_903836285.1 uncultured Chloroflexota bacterium | reverse complement strand
CTTAACCTGCACCTGCCTGAGCGCTTCAGGGTCGCCTCGGTGTCGGCGATGGGGCGAAGGTTCCTCGTTCCCTTTGGGGGCGCGACGCCGTCGATGCACCGGTTCTCGAACTGGCTGACCAACGGAGGGCTTGACGAGGCGCAGTCCGCGACATCGGTGCGGATCGTGATCGAAAACCTCCCCATGCGACGGGTGTTCGGTCGCAGGGTGCACGCGCACCGGTTCAACGACTGGGAGGCGTTTCGCCAGTTCCGCGCGGTGTGCCTCGACACGACCCACCTCGGCACGACCGGTGCTGACCTACTGGAGGTGGCAGCGAGTCTCGGCGTCCGGATCGCCCACGTGCACCTCTCCGACTACGACGGCCGGAACGAACACCTGTTGCCTGGGCGCGGGATCTTGCCGCTTGAACCCTTCGTGCAATGGCTTGGCAGACGCAAGTTCGGGGGCATCATCGTCGTCGAGTTGTCTCCCCACGGGCTTGCCGCCCACGACGAGGTGCGCCTCGCGAACGAGTTTGCCCGGGCGCGTGAGTTCGTCGCCGGGGCGTATCGCGCCGGCTCGATGGTCGACCTGACGTCGCTCTCGTCACCATCCCCCACCCCCTCCCCCGCTCAATCCTCGCGCGAGAGGGAGCGCAGGTCGGTGGCGCAATGACCGAAATCGACGCAGCGCTGTTGAGCAAGCTGGCGTGCGTCCGATGCACCGGTGCGTTGGGTGACGACGGCGCCAGCCTTGCATGCCTCGGCTGCGGGGCGACGTACCCAGTGGCCGATGGCGTACCTGTCGTCCTGCCGGGGGAGATTGGGGACTGGGGCACCAAGCAACGCGAGCTGTACGACGCCGTGGCGCCGCACTACGACGACGCGATCCCGGCGCACGTGAACCGGCACTACCGCGACAAGCGGGTTGATGCCGTGCGTGACCTGCTGCCGGTCGGTTCCGAGGTTCTGGACGTGGGGTGCGGCACGGGCGCCTTCACCGGCGCGTTGCGCGACGCCGGCTACCGGACGTTCGGCATGGACGCAAGCCTTGGCATGCTCACGGAGGCCCGGCGCCACGGGCGCGCGCTCGTCGCACTCGGGCGGGGCGAGGCGCTGCCGTTCCGCGACGGTGCGTTCGACCTGGCAATTACGATCGCCACCCTGCACCACATCACCGACCCGGACCTGATTGCGCGGACGCTTGCGGGCATGGTGCGGGTCGTCCGCCCGGGCGGCGTGGTGGTCGTGTGGGACCACAACCCGAAAAACCCGTACTGGCCGTACCTGATGAAGCGCCTACCGCAGGACACCGGTGACGAGCGGCTCGTCCCGCTTGAGGAAATTGTGGGCGCGCTCACGGGTGCGGGCGCCGTCGCGATCCGGTCGACACGCTCCGGCCTCGTCCCCGAGTTCGCGCCGCCAGCACTGATGCCCGCGTTTCGCCTCGCCGAGTCAATCGTCGAACGCCTCCCCGGCGTGAGCATTATGTGCGCACATAACGTCGTGGTTGCGACGAAGCCCGTCACCAACGCAAGGGCAAGGGCTGCCTCGTGACGCGCCAGTCGGAACGTCGCCCCGGGCGTCGCCCCGCGTCGCGAGGGTCACGCGTGTTCGGCAACGTGACCGATGCGCTCGATAGCGCTTCAACGCCGGCAGGGCGCCGACCAATCGCATCTGCCGTCCGCGTGGTGCTTGCGATCCTCCGCATCGGGGTGCAGGCACTCGTCGTGATTGCCACGCTTGCCGGTGCAGGCAACGTCGCATGGGCGGTCACCCGACTCCCTGACCACCCGGATGCAGACATCTCCCATTTCCTGCACTGGACGCGCGTCATCGCCGTGCGCGGGGTGGAGCAGGCGTACGCGGGGGTATACCCGGAGACGTACCTCATCTACCCGCCGGGTTCGGCTTGGGTGTACCGGGGGGCAGCGGAGTTCGCAGCACGGGTACCGAAACCCGACGATATCTCGCCCCCGCCGCTGGCGACCAGCTGGATGGGCTACCTGAACAGCCTGCCCCTTCCGCCAGCCGCGCCTGCCGTGGACGCACCCCCGGCCGGCGACGCTGAACCGGCCGCGGTTGAGGGAGAGGTCACCGAGCAGGGGGGTGAACCGGCAGCCGCCGATATGCCCACCATGACGGACGACATCGGGGGGCAAACGCCGGTGGCGGAGCCTGCGATCCCGGATGACGCCCCAGCCGCCCCAGCTGCGACGGGAGACCCCCTCCGCGACTCCTCCCCCTTTGCGACGGGAGAGGGGCTATCCGCAGAGCCCCTGCCTGGCGGTGTGCCTGCTGGATCTGGGGAGCGCGAGGGAGCGCAGGCGCGGGCAACCCCGGCGCCACCCGACCTGCCACCATCACCCGCCAGGCTGACTCCCCCCGCAGAAGGGTTGCCGGTCGGCACGACGTCCACCGAGCCACCCCCGGTGACTGAAGACCTGCCACCAGTTGACGCGCCGGGAAGTGAACCGACGCTTGACAGCATTCCGATCGACGCCTCGCCGACGGACGCCCCAACCGAAGGGACTGGTGCAGGCGCCAACTCGTTGATCGCGCCGGGAGCAATCGTCCAACTGTCGTTCGGGCCAAATGGCATCACCTTCCGGCGCGAAGGTGAGCCTGCACCACCCGAGGAAGGCCTACTTCCCCCCGAAGGCCCGGAGGACGGGCAGCCACAACCGGAAGGGGCAACAGGATCGGGCGCGCCCTCGATGACGTGGGTTCGGCCGGCCCCAGTCCGCACCGTGCCAGGCGTGGACGACGCATGGCTGCGCATCGCGGTCAAGCTGATGCCAGTTACGGGCCATATTGTGTTGGCGGCGCTGCTGTTCGTGATTGTCGCCGGTGCGTCCGGGCGCTTCTGGCGCGGATGGCTGGCGATGGCAGCGTACGCGTGGAACCCTGGCCCGATCTTCGATACCGCGTACTGGGGGCAGGGCGATTCGATCCACACCGCGCTGCTCATCGCTGCCATCGGCGCAACGTTTGCCGTTCCGCCATGGTGGCCGCTGCGACGGTCTGGCTCGTGGCGAGTCGTGGTGCAGGGCATCGCTCCGTTCGGTGGCGCACTGGCTGGCACGCTGACGGCTTTGGCCGCCCTGACCAAGCCACAGGCGTGGGTCTTCCTCCCGTTCATCCTGTGGGTAGCGTGGAGGCGCACCGGCCCGTTCGGACTGGGAGCCTTCGTCGCCGCGGCTGTCGCGACGGGACTCGCCGTCGTGCGCCCCTGGCGTGACGCCGGAACCATCGAGGACGCGCTGTCGGTGTTCGGTGCGTTGACACAGGTGATGCCGTCGGTCTCGGCGAATGGCCACAACCTGTGGTGGCTGAAACTCGGGCCGGGCGCACTCGCGGTATTCGACTCGCTCCCAGTCGGGGGCATCGGCCCAATCCTCCTTCCTGGGCACCTGACGTTCGCGGCGCTTGGGCGCCTCGGCTTCGGGGCGCTGGCCCTCGTCGCCGCCCTGCGCCTCACCGGCCCCCTCAACGTCCGGGTCACGCTCACTGCATTCGCGTACGTCGCGAGCGCCTACTTCATGACCATTACCCAGGTCCACGAGAACCACCAGTTCGCCGCGGTGCCGTTCCTCGCGGCCGCGGCGGCGCTCGACCTTGCGTTCGCGCCGGTCTTCGTGGCGACAAGCGTGGTGATGTTCACGAACATGGCCATCCACGACTTCCTGTGGGGCCCGCCAATGACGGCGCTGTACTTGGCACGGCTCCCGTGGCTCGAACGGCTCGGAGTTCTCGATGCCGAATCGCTCCAGATGGCGAACGCGTGGGCAAACGTCGGGACGTTTGGCCTGTTCTCACTCCTGTTCCTCTTCAGACCGACGACCCCGCCCCAGTCAGCGACGTACCTCACATGGCGGGCGCGCCTCACCATGCTTGCCGGGCTAACCCTCGGCGGTGGTGCCTGTTCTGCACTGTGGCGCCTTGTCAACGATCGCACCGCGTCAGATGCCCTCTGGCAATTGTTTGCCCTTGGGTCCGCGTCGGTGCCGATCATCGACAGACACCTCGGGCTCGTGACCACCGAGGACGCCCGCCTTGGTCGGGCTGCGGTCGAGTACATCAATCTTTACTACGTGTTGGGAGGAGTCGCCGCGATTGTGGCTTGGCAGGCGGCGATTGCAGGTGGTGTCTGGTCGCTCCACGCACTCTGGATCCGCCGACGTGAGCGCCGTGACGAGGCGCTTGCCCGGGCCGCATTCCGTGAGCTGGACGAGCCAGTCGACGAGCCACGAACGGCGCGTGTGCCGCTGGGGGCGTACGAGGTATGACCGCATCGCCTGCCCCCAGCCCCAACGGACGCGACCACCCACCGTCGTCGGGTGGTCGATTTGCCCCGTTGACGGCCCCCGATGCAACGGAAGAGACGGGTCAGACCGGACGCCGCCGTCACAAGATCGTCATCTTTCTCGAGGCTATCCGGTTTGAGCACACGGTCTTTGCACTTCCATTCGCATATGTCGGCATGATCCTTGCCGCGGATGGCACGCCAACACTCTGGCAGTTCGCGTGGATCACCGTCGCGATGGCGTCAGCCCGCACGTTTGCGATGACGGCGAACCGGCTGATCGACCGCCAGATCGACGCCCGTAACCCCCGTACCGCTGGTCGTGCCTTGCCGAAGGGCCTCCTGTCGGTCGGGGAGATGACCGGGGCAGCGCTTGCCTCGGCCGTGACCCTCACCATCGCCGCGTGGTCACTCAACGACACCTGCCTGACGCTGATGCCGGGCGCCGTGGTCATCCTGACCCTTTACTCGTTTACGAAGCGCTTTACGTGGGCGTGTCACTTCGTGCTGGGCCTTGCCATCGGCCTCGCGCCGGTCGGTGCGTGGGTGGGGGTCCGGGGTACCGTTGACCCCGAGCCACTGGTCCTGTTCCTCGCAGTTGTCTTCTGGCTTGCGGGGTTCGACATCATCTACGCGACGCAGGACATCGAGGTCGACCGGCGTGAGGGCCTTCACTCGGTTCCGGCACGGTTCGGTGTCGCCACCGGGCTTCGGATCGCGCGCGCCTCACACGCCATGACCGTCGCGTGCCTGGTCGCACTCGGTGTGGTTGCTGGTCTCGGGGTGCCGTACTACGTCGGCGTGGCGGGGGCGGCGGGCCTCCTCGTCTACGAGCATTCACTCGTCTCGCCCGGCGACTTGTCGAAGGTGAACGTGGCGTTCCTGAACGTGAACGGATACCTCGCTGTCTCCATGCTCGTGATGACGATTGCGGACTACGTGACCGGATGGATCACGCGCGGCTGGATCGGAGTCGCGTAATGGGACCAACGCGTGCGCCAGTGATCATCGGCGTGACCGGCGCTTCGGGCCACCTCCTCGCCAGGCTCATCGTCGATCAGTTGCTGGACTACGGGTACCCGGTGCTTGCGGTGGCGACGGGTGCCGGGCAACGGGTCTGGCGAGAGGAACTCGACGTGGACTTCACGTCAAGCATCCTTTCTTGGCAGGGCCGCGGATCCGTGACGACGTACCCGTTGGGGGACATTGGCGCGCCAATCGCCTCTGGCGGGCTGCACACCGCCGGCATGATCGTGGTGCCGTGCTCGATGGGCACGCTCTCGGGCATCGTGACAGGGGCGGCGGGGAACCTGATTGAGCGTGCGGCCGACGTCACCCTGAAGGAGTGCCGAACGCTCACGCTCGTGCCGCGCGAGACGCCATTCAATGCAATCCACCTGGAGAACATGCTCAAGCTGGCACGGATTGGAGTACGAATCGTGCCGCCATTACCGGCCTTCTACCTCAAGCCCGCCACGATGGAGGAAGCGATGCGCCACCTCGTGCCCCGCGTGCTTGCAGTCCATGGCATCCCGGAAGCGCAGGGCGAGCCGCCGGCGTATGTCCCCGCGACCGGGTCGTTCTGACCGGCGACGGCCAACGCGACGGGGGATATCCTCGCAGCATCCCGTCGTGCATGGCGCACGGCGTGAGGACACGGAGGCCTGATGGAACTCGGCATCTCCAGTTACTCGTTCCACCGCCTTGGCAAGGGCCCCGAGGGTCACGGCGCAATCCCACCCGTCGAGGCGATGATCGACCGCACCGCCGCCCTCGGCCTCACCGGCTTCGAGGTCCTTGGGGTGCACATGCCGTCGACCGAACGCGACTACCTGAACGGACTGAAGCGCCATGCCCTGAAGGCGGGCGTCCACTTCCTGTCGGTGTCGGCGCACCACGACTTCGTCAAGCCGGACGCGGAGGCTCGTCGCGAGCAGGTGGGCATTGTCGAGCAATGGATCGAGGTCGCCGCGATGATGGGCGCCCCGGTCGTGCGCGTCTTTGGTGGACGGTGGCGCACAATCCCGGACTTCTCGGAGTACATGGCGCTTCGGGGCCACGAACCGCCGGTCCCGGGGTACACCGAGGACGACGCGTGGGAGTGGATCTTCGACGGCTTCGGCACGTGCCTAAAGACCGCGCAACGGGAGGGGGTGGTCCTCGCCCTCGAGAACCACTGGGGGTTCACCGCAAGCGCCGCCGGGACGTGCCGCATCATCGAGACGCTTGACTCGCCCTGGATGGGGGCGATGATCGACACAGGGAACTTTCTCGAGGGCGACCTGTACGCCGAGATTGAGGCCATGGCACCGCACGCGGTCCTCGTCCAGGCGAAGGCATACCCTGGGGGAGGCCTCTACTACACCCTGGACCTGGACTACCCCCGCATCATCGACATCTTCCGTCGGCACGGCTACCGTGGCGCGTTGAGCCTCGAGATGGAGGGGAACGCGCACCCCGACGAGGGCGTACCCGCGGCGCTTGCCATGTTGCGCGCGGCCTTGGCGCGATGATCGAGGGAGCGACGCAATGACAACCCCGCGCGGACACTCCATTGACCTCGGGTGCATGAACCGCCCGTGGGCGAAGCACCCGTTCGACGATGCACTCGCCGGTATCGCCCGGGCGGGCTTCCAGTCGTTCGGCCTCCTCAACAACTGGAACCAGGACATCAAGGTCACCGGCGACAGTGACGATGCCGAGGCGGACGCACTTGGCGCGCGTATTCGAGACGCCGGCCTCACCCTGCGCATGATCCCCTGCAGCGTGCCGCTCGATCGGGGGCACGCCGACGCCGTGAGTTTCGTGGGCACCTTGGCGCGCCATGCCGAACGACTTGGTGTCAAGATTCTCCTCGAAATGGGGTCAAGCAACCCGGATCGCTACGACGACTACTTCGCCGTGATGCGCGATGCGGCCCCCGTCGCCGCCGACCACGGAGTCACGATTGCCCTCAAGCCCCATGGCGGGTTGTCGACCACCTCCGACGATTGCCTGCGCGCAATCGAACGCGTGGATCACCCGGCATACCGCCTGACATACGACCCAGGCAACCTCCTGTACTACGCCGGTGAAGCGCCCGAACCGGCCCTCATCAAGTTGCGCCCGTACGTCGTCGCCGTCTGCGTCAAGGATGAGACGGGAAGCAACGGCCCAGACCGGGCGGTCGACCTAACCCCGGGGGATGGCGACGTGAACTTCCCGGTGATTGTCAAGACACTGCTTGACACAAGCTTCCACGGCCCGGCAATTGTCGAGACGCTCGCGCCGGGAAGCGTCGACGAGGTGAACGACCACGCGGCGCGCGCCCACCGCTACCTGTCCTCGTTGATCGGCGCATAGGGGCCCTGTCCCCCCGGAAGGAGAGCAACACTGATGGCCGGCCAACGATCCCTTGCGCTCGGGCTGATCGGGTGCGGCACGATGGGCGGGTCCCACGCAACCCAACTCGTGTCGCTGGCCGATGCGCACCTTGTGGTGGCGTGCGACCTTGACATCACCAAGGCCGAGGCGGTCGTTGCACAGGCGGCCGCGGCGGGCCACGTCGTGCGCGCCACGTCAAACCTTGCCGACGTCCTCGCTGACCCCGAGGTTGGCGGCGTCATCGTTGCCACGCCAAACTTCACCCACCGTGATGTCGTCATGCAGGCCTTGGAGGCTGGCAAGGACGTGTTCTGCGAGAAGCCAATGGCGCTCACCTTGGCCGATTGCGACGCCATGATCGCGCGGGCGCACGAGTTGGGGCGCAAGCTCATGGTCGGCCAAGTCCTGCGCCTCATCACGGTCTTCGCCACGGTCCGCCGCTTGGTCGCCGAGGGTGTCATCGGCAAGCCGTTTGCGGTGCGGATCATCCGCTGTGCCCGCCGGTCGCTCGATGGGCCGTGGGCGGCGACGTGGCGGTCGAAGCGCGCCAACACCGGTGGCCTCCTGCATGAGGTCAACGTGCACGAGTTCGACTTCATGCGGTCAATCTTCGGCGAGGTCGAGAGCGTCGCGGCCATGTCGGCGAACTTCACGCGCCCCGAGTACGACTACGAGGACCACGTGATCGTGACCCTGTCGTTCAGGAACGGCGGGCTCGGGGTGCTCGAATCGTCGGTGGCCACCGCGATTGGCGCCACTGATGGCCTCATCACGGGCGAACGCGGGAGCATCTCGTACGACTGGGCACGGAACTCGGTCCGGTACCGCCTCCTCGACGGCACCGAGGAGGACGTGCCGGTGGAACGCGACTTGGGGCGGTCGGTGCAGGGCGAACTGTCGAGCTTCGCGCGATGGGTCCTGCACAACGAGGCCCCGGTGGTCACCGCCGAGGACGGACGCCGCGCGGTGCAACTTGCTGAGGCGGCCTACCAGTCCATCGCCGAACGGCGCACGATCACGCTCGCCTAGATCACCTCTCTTGCCACTGAGACAAGCCCCCTCCCCAACCCCGACCCCCACGCGCGCGGCAGGCGAGGAACGAGCATGCGACACCGCGCCCCAAGACGGAGGGCGAAGGGAACGAGCACACGGTGGGAAAATGAAAACGCCCAGCAGGCCCGAGGACCGAGGGCATACGACGGGAAGATGAAAAGGGGACGCGCCAGTCCCCCGAAGCGACACGTGAACGAGGTGGGCGCTACCATCAGCGCATGATCCGCCTCGACGATCTGGTCGAAGCGACCGGGGGGCGGGTCGTCGGCCAATCTCCGGCGTCCGGCGCGTTCCAAGGCTTCGCGCACGACTCGCGGAACGTCCGTGGCGGTGAGCTCTTCGTCGCCGTTCGCACCGCCATCGCCGATGGGCATGACCACATCCGCGACGCGCTCGATGCCGGTGCCGCCGGTGCGCTCGTCGATCGGCTGCCGGACGCTCAGGACATCGGGCAGGCCGCGGCGCTGGTCATCGTCACGGACGTTCGGGATGCCTTGCAGCGGTGGGCCACGAGGCACGTCACGCGCCTTGCGCCCCGCGTCGTGGCCGTCACCGGAACCGCCGGCAAGACGACAGCGACGGCGGCGATTGCCGCGGTGCTGGGCTCCCTCGGCACGCCCGACAGTGTCTTCGAGAACGCGAACCGGAACGACCTCCTCGGCCTGCCGCTCGCACT
>CAILQO010000378.1 GCA_903836285.1 uncultured Chloroflexota bacterium | reverse complement strand
TGCATGGGCAGGTGTGGGGCGATTGCCGCGCGGATCGACGCGAGCTCAAGTTCCGAGGCCGCGAGCAGCGGAGCAGCTGGTCTGCCGTTACCAAGTCCAAGAAGGCGGCATGCCCCCTTCAGCGACGGCAACCAGTGGCTGGCCAAACCGTGCAGCTTCGTCAACTCGACAATCTGAGCTTGGATTTTCATCACTTGTTCCGAGTTTCCGATGCGAGCTGCAGCGAACAGGTCCCGGAAGAGCGACGGCGCAAAGTTTCCCATCCCGGGAACGGCCCCGTCGCCTCCAAGTAAGGCCGTTGCCGCCATGGCGAACTCAGCTCCTTGAAGCACGCGGAACTGCGGTGCAGCCTGCTTCAGTCCGATGAGCGCCTGAAAGTGCTCAAGTTGGCCGGAAGAGTCCTTGATCCCGAGGATGCGCGGCTCACTTGAGAGTGCAGCAACAGTCCCAATCGAAAGCATGTGGTGGGTCGACTGCGGGATGTTGTAAAGCAGTACTGGCAGTGGGGTGGCGTCCAGAATCGCCTCAATATGGCGCAGGTGCGCACTCGCGTCCACGCTGTTGTAGTATGGCGACCCTGCGACGATCCCGTTGGCACCGGCGTCAGCCGCTCGCTTGGCCGCATCAACGGCGAGCGCAGTCGCCGGCAGCATCACCCCGGCGATCACTGGAGCGCGCCCCGCTGCCGCTGAGACACAGTGCCGGATGACTGTCGACCGTTGCTCGGGCGTGAGCCAAGCTCCTTCACCGCATCCTCCGAGGACGAACAATCCTGTCCCGCCATCACCAAGGATGTGCTCACACAAGGCATGTTGGAGGGCTTCGTCGATGCCCCCCGCGGTGTCAAGCACCGAAATCACCGGCGGAACCACGCCGGTCAGCACCGTGTCCCAGGTCCATTGACGCCCAGTCGCCACCACGTTAACGATCCCTCCCGAGCGAACGCTCGATGCGTTTACGCGATGCATCGTACGTGCCGGTGACGATGCCGCGGGCCACTCCGAGTCCGCGTCACGACCCAAACTGTTTGTGGACGTCCTTTAAGGCATCGCCTGTTACGGCAGCGTTTCAGGAAGCCGGTTCCGCGCACGGACTGCTGCCGCACGAGGCAATCGGTGCCATCATGCGCGGAAGACATTGATGACGACCCGCACTCCTGAGTCCGATGTGAGCGAATCAACTACACCTGACGCCGCGAGTTCTCGCGCACTGTGGCTGAACACCCACCTGCCTGGTGGGTCCCTGTATAGCGATGCGAAGCGACCAATTCACCCGGATTCGCGCGCGTCTTGGAGGCTGTCACCGGACCCGTTTTGGTTGCCTCCGGACGCTGGCGAATTCCTTGAGCGCCTCGGCAACGACCTCCTCGCCTATTACCGTGCAACGAACGCGCTATACCTCGCTTCCGTGCGAGGAACACAGCCACGTTGGGTCGCGGACTACTTTGATCTGGGACGTCCCGAATCGATCGTGGACTTCGGGCGGCTCAACCGCCTTCGTCGGTCGCTGCCGGGAGTCATCCGACCGGACCTGTTCTTGACGGACGAAGGCTTCGTAGCCACCGAACTGGACTCGGTTCCTGGCGGGATCGGATTCGGTGCAAGCATGGGTCGCCTGTACTCACGCCTCGGTGTCTCTCCAGTTGGCGGTCCCGATGGCATGGTCGAAGGCTTCCTCGCGATGGTTGCATCGGCCGCTGGCCGGAACGATCCGAACGTCGCCATCGTGGTGTCCGAAGAATCCGGCGACTATTGGGACGAAATGGAGTGGCTTGCGACAGCGTGTCGCGGTCTTGGTGCATCGGTCCATGCCGTACGCCCGGACGCAGTGACTTTTCGTGAGGAAGGGATATTCGTGCCGATTGGAGGCTCACCCGGCCCGCGCGACCCAGCGACAATGGATCTTTCCGCGCCCCTCATTCAGGTTCAGGTGATCTACCGGTTCTTTGAGCTATACGACATCAAGAATGTTTCGAAATGGGAGCTCATGTTGTACGCTGCAAAGAAGCAAAAGGTAGTGATCACACCGCCCATCAAGTCGTACCTTGAGGAAAAGCTCGCATTTGCGCTTATACACCAACCGACCTTGGAAAAGTTTTGGACGAACGAGCTGTCGCCTTCAGGATTTGAGCGCATCCGCGCGATTGTTCCGCAGACGTGGGTGCTGGACCCTCGGCCGGTTCCGCCGCATGCGGTCATCCCCGGGCTGACGGTGGGCGGTACTCCACTGCACGACTGGCGGCAGCTGCATGGCCTTGGGCAGAAAGAGCGTCGCCTTGTGATCAAGCCGAGTGGCTTTGCTGCGACGGCGTGGGGTAGCCGCGGAGTTCGGATTGGGCATGACCTGCCAGAGGCTGAATGGGTCGACGCAGTCAACTCCGCATTGGAAGCATTTCCGGTGACGCGACACGTCCTTCAGCGGTTCCATGCCACGAAGCGCGCGAATGTCCACTGGTACGACTTTGACAGTCGCACTGTTCGGCCGATGGCCGGTCGCGCGCGCCTGACGCCGTATTACTTCGTCGTCGGTGATTCCGTGCGCCTAGGGGGCGCAACCGCCACGGTCGTCCCAATAGACAAGAAGCTGATTCACGGAATGGTCGATGCGGTCATGGTGCCTTGTGCAATACGCCACCCTGTCGATGACGGTCGTTCCTAATCAGCACGACGCGGATGAGCGGAACCGAAGGGTCGGAATTATTCATGGAAACTTGGCAGCAACTTCTTCGTGATGGCATTAATAATGCCGATCAGTTATTCGAAAGATTCGGCGTTGACCGTGATCTGGCGGACAAGATCAGCAAAGACTTCCGCATCCGAATCAATGCCTACTACCTCGGGCTAATCGAGGAGCCTGGGGATCCGATATGGCGTCAAGTGGTACCCGACCCCGCAGAACTCGAAGACGAGGATTGCCCCGACGACCCCCTCAACGAAGAGGCTGATAGCCCTGTACCGAACCTGACGCACCGCTACCCAGACCGGGTTCTGTTCCTTGTGAACCATCAGTGTCCGATTTACTGTCGGTTCTGCACCCGCAAACGGAAGGTCAGCGAACCTGGCTGGTGGAATCGGGAGACGCTCAAGCTCGGCATCGACTACATTCGGTCGCGCCCTGAAGTCCGTGATGTAATCGTGTCCGGTGGCGACCCAATGATGCTTCCCGATCACACCATCGATTGGTTGCTCGGAGAGCTTCGGTCGATACCGCACCTTGAGATCATTCGCATTGGCAGCCGAGTGCCGTGCGCCCTACCTCAACGGATTACGCCAGAGCTTGTCGCCATCCTGAAAAAATATCATCCGCTATATGTGAACACGCACTTCAATCACCCGCGTGAGGTGAACGAGGTCACCAAGAAGCACGTTGGCATGCTCGTTGACGCTGGTATCCCGGTTGGATGTCAGACCGTTCTCTTGAAGGGCGTAAACGACGACGTTTCGGTCATGAAGGAACTGATGCGTAAGCTGCTGACTATCCGGGTTCGACCGTACTACATATATCAAGCCGACTT
>CAILQO010000377.1 GCA_903836285.1 uncultured Chloroflexota bacterium | reverse complement strand
CCGGCACTGTGAGAAGGTGCTTGAGGAGGTGACGGGGGCGTTGCGTATCTATACGGCAACGATGAACGAGAGCTCACCGCATTTTCACTTGCACATGGTGCCTCGGTACGCGGAGATGCCCCACGATGCGAAGGCGTGGGCGGTCTTTGGTCTGCAGTCGGAGGCGGCGCGCGGTGAAGTGCACGTGGATGAGGCAACGGTGGAACGAATCGTTGTGGCATACCGGGAGGCGCTGCGTGTGAATCCGCCACATGCCCTCGCTTCTGGGGCAAGGGCCTAACCCACCCAGCCCAAGGGGGGAGGGCCTAACCCCCCCGGCCCCCCTTACCTACGAGGGAAGGGGGAGCCAAGTTGGTGAGTGATTGGCGGGTGACGAGATTGCGGGGGAGGCTGTGTTCGGAGAAGCCCTCGCCCCAAGCGCACCCCCGGAGAGGCGCCCTCCCCAACCCCTCCCCCACTGCGGTGGGAGAGGGGCTATCTGAACCCCTCCCCCGTTGCGATGGACGAGGGGCTATCTGTTCGTCGGAGCGGGGAGACGCACCATAAAGGTCGCGCCGTGCCCGACGCCGTCGCTGGTTGCCCGCAGCGTCCCACCGTGCGCGCGAACGATCGCCCGGGCAATCGTCAGGCCCAACCCACTGCCGCTTCCATCCACGGCGGCGCGTGACGGGTCGGCACGACGAAACCGCTCGAAGATTGCCTCAAGCTGATCCGCAGCGATGCCGTCGCCGTTGTCGCAGACGCTGATCGCCACCGCATCATCTTCGTCCTTCGAGGCGATGACCACGGTGCCACCGGGCGGCGTGTGTCGCAGCGCGTTATCGGTGAGGTTCGCCAGCACTTGGCTGAGGCGGACAGCGTCGGCGCGGATATTCTTCGAGGACATTCCTGCCGTGCGCAGTGCAACACCCTTTGCGTCGAAGCGGGGACGCGCTGCGCCCATGGCTTCGGCGAGCGCATCCGCCACCGATACGTCACCGAGCGTGAGGGCGAGGGCGTGTTCCTCGGCGGAGGCCACGTCCCGGACGTCAGATGCGAGGCGTCGCATGCGAGCGACCTGCGCCCTCATCACCTCCCATGAGGCGGCGTTCTGCGTCAGGACGCCGTCTTCAAGGCCGTCGATGTACGCCGCGAGCGTCGCAAGCGGTGTCCGCAACTCGTGGGCAAGGTCGGCCGGAAGTCGCGTCCGGGCACGGTCGGTCGCTTCGAGGCGCGCGCCCATCGCGGTGAACGACCGAGTGAGGTGGTCAATCTCCGCGGCGAAGCCGTCTGCGATGCGTTCGGCGATCGGCATGCGTGCGGGCGGCATGGCTGTCGCGTCGGGCGTGGTGTCAACCGATGCGGGACGGCCCGTCGCGATGTAGTCGGCAGCGCGTGCAAGCGCCTCGATCGGGAGGGCGATTCGGCAGGGAGGAATCAGGCAACCGCTCCGGCGACGGCCAAACTGACGGTCGCACCGACGGTCACGGCGAACCCAAACGACGCGGTGAACGCCTCTTCCGCGTGCATACGGACGTCGGGCATT
>CAILQO010000376.1 GCA_903836285.1 uncultured Chloroflexota bacterium | reverse complement strand
CCTGGGGTGGATCACGGACCGGTCGATCCGGGCGGCATACCTCGCGCCGGTGGCGGCCTTCCGCGTCCCGGCACCGCGCGACGAGGGTGGGCCGGAGCTGCCGGTGCCGACGCCGGTGCCCCCGTTGCCGGACCTCGCGACACTCGCCGGGCCGCCGACCTCGCTCGTGGTGACGACCGGGGCGTGGCGCCGCCAGCGCTTCGAGCGAGCCATCGTGGAGGTGGCGGTCCCGGATCGCGACGGGCTGGCCGAGGACCCATCGCCAACCATCGTGCCGGTCGGGCTGCTCCTGCGTCGCGCCACGTCGCTCCCGGTCGAGGCCACGATGCCGGACACCCTCGTCGGTGGGGCAGTCGTCGTGCGAGGCCCGATGGCGACGGTCGGCTGGCGCATCAACCCCACCCCGCGAAGCCTCCCACGTGATGAGGGTGCGGGGGAGGGGGTTGCCACGCCGACACCGCGCCCGCCGGACACGACCATCCGTGGACCGGCCCCAGCCGCATCCCCCTCGCCGCCGGGCGCCGCGACGGCACCGCACACACCAACGCCACCCTCCAGCGGGCGCGTGCCAGGGGCGGCGGTACGGGTGCGGTCGATCACGGCAACCGGCGGCTCCGAGCGAGTGACCCTCGCGAACGACGGCGCGGCACCACAGGACGTCGGTGGGTGGGCGCTGCGCGCCGGTACGTCGTCCACCGCATACCGGATCCCGGCAGGCCTGCGGCTCGACCCGGGGGCAACGCTCTCGCTGCTGAGCGGGCGGGACGCGCCGGCCGTGGCTCCGGCAGGGAGTGTCACGCTTGCCCGGCGAAGCCTCTGGCGCGACGACGGCGGCACCCTCGTGCTCGTGGACCGGGATGGCGAGGAGGTCGACCGGCGCGCATGGCCATGACCGGGGATCAGGCGTTGCACGGGGCATGACGCGACCGCAACCGCGCCGCGAACGGCTCGACGTGGCCATCGTCGCCCGGGGCCTTGAACCGTCGCGCGAACGGGCGCGGCGCCTCGTCGTTGCCGGGGAGGTGACCGTGGACGGCACGCGCGCCACCGCCCCCGCGATGCTCGTGGGTCCCCAGGCGGTGATCGCCATCGGCCGCGCCATGCCCTACGTCGGGCGTGGGGGCCTGAAGCTCGCGCACGCCCTGGACGCCTTCGCCATCTGTCCCGACGGGGTGGTCGCCGTGGATATCGGGGCAAGCACCGGGGGGTTCACCGACGTGCTGTTGCGCCGGGGTGCGCGCCGCGTGCATGCCGTCGATGTTGGCCACGGCCAGTTGGCTTGGACGCTCCGCACCGACCCGCGCGTGGACGTCCGCGAGGGCGTGAACGCGCGCGACCTCGACGTCGGCGATGGGTCGCCGGCCTGCCTGCCCGGGGCGGCCGGGCTGGTGGTGGTGGACGTCGCGTTCATCTCGCTGCGCCACGTGCTCCCGGCAGTCGCGCGCGTGCTCGCCCCCGGGGGTGACGTCGTGGCGCTGGTGAAGCCGCAGTTCGAGGCGGGGCCGCGAGACGTGGGCAAGGGCGGCATCGTCCGCGACCCAGCGACATGGCGGCGCGTGCTCGACCAAGTTTCGGCGGCGGCAGTGGTGACGGGCCTCGTGCCGGCGGGGCTGGTGGCGTCACCGGTGCGCGGGCAGGCCGGGAACGTCGAGTTCCTGCTGTGGCTGCGGCACGTCGGCGCGGATCCGCGCGGGGCGCCGGCGGCCGGCACCGCGTTCGACGAGATGGTCACGGCCGTCGTCGCGCACGTCCCGGCGTGACGGTATGCACGCGCCCGCACACCTGCGCCGCACCCACCCCGCTCCTCTCATCCTTCCACCTTCCACCGCATGCGCTCGTTCCTCGGGCCGTCGGTTGGGGGGCCACCGGTCGTATGCGCTCGTTCCTCGGGTCTGGGTCTGAAGGGGGGAACCCCCTCCCCAATGAAAGCGTCCACCCTCCTTCGTCGG
>CAILQO010000375.1 GCA_903836285.1 uncultured Chloroflexota bacterium | reverse complement strand
GCACTTGTGCCATTCACGCAATCGAAGGCATGCGTCGAGGTGGATGGTCCCGGACTCGGCGAGTTGCAGGAGTCGGACCAGCACCGCCACCTTGAGCGTGCTTGCGCCGGGAAACGGGACGTTGGGTTGGTTCGTGGAACGAACCCCCGTGGCTGGGTCCTCGACAACCCACGCGAAGTCGCCGCGAACCCCTGCCAATGCATTCACGAGGTGCCCATGCAAGTCACGCATCTCAGGCCTCCGCTGGAGCCATCGTACGCCCGTATTGCCTTCAACCGGCGTGAAGCAAGGCTACCCAGGTAGCACGCCGGGCGGACGAAGGCAGACAGCGTGGTGGGGTCATCCACCGCAGGGGGTATCGTTCCAGTGAAGGCAATGATGCGACGCGTACAGGCGCCACTGGCAACGTGCGGGCGGTGTGGCTACCGGGCGCCCGAGCGCGCGTTCCGGTTCGAGGTAGCGCTTTCTGCCGACGACTCGGGAGATAACGACTGGGTCGTCAACCACCTCTGCCCAAGGTGCGAGTGCGCGTCTCCCCCTGTCCTGGACGCTGGTCGCTCACCCAAGGGTCCGTCGGGACATCGCACCGCGAACGCCCAGTACGATCCGTCAGCGCCGTAGCTCGCCCTTCGGACGGTTGGCGCAGACGATGATTGGAATGGTCGCGTGACCGGCAGTCGATTCGGGCGGCTTCGTGGCATGGATGACGCAGGCGTAGGCATGGCCGGGGCTGATCGGGGTGAAGGGCCTGCATCAGATGGTTCGGTAACCGATGGGCCGAGCACACCCGCGGCGCCTCCCGTGCACCTCTCGCTGATCATTCCGGCGTACAACGAGGCGGCGAGGCTTGGCCGTCACATTGATTACCTGCTTTCGTTTTTGAGTTCGCGCCCGTACACCGCCGAGCTGATCGTCGTGAGCGACGGCAGCACCGACGGTACGCGACGGGTCGTTGAGGAGGCCTTCGCGGGAATTGACCCTTCAGGGGCGCTTCGGGTTGCTTGCCTTGAGTACGTGCCGAACATGGGCAAAGGTCGCGCCGTGCGGACCGGCGTGCTTGCTTCTCGCGGGAACCACGTGGCGTTCACGGACGCTGACCTCTCGACCCCGATTGAGGAAGTTGACCGGGCATTGACAGTTCTCGTGGCGCTTGACGATCCGGGCTCACGGATCGTCATCGGCTCGCGGGCGGTTCGAGGCGCACGGATCGGGCAGAAGCAACCGCTCTATCGGCAATTGAGTGCGCGCCTTTTCAATTTTCTGCGCGATGGCATTACTGGCGTGCACACACTCCGCGATACCCAATGTGGCCTCAAGGTCTTCGACGGACCCCTTGCGCGAGCGATTTTTGCGCTCCAGGTCGTGGACGGGTTCATGTTTGACGTCGAGACGGTTTACATTGCGCAGCGGATGGGCGTGGTGATCTCAGAGCTCGGAGTCGCGTGGGACGACGACCCGGACTCTCGCGTTCGATTGTCGTCCGCCTTGCGGTTGCTTCCCGACCTGATCCGAATCCGCATGACGCACCGCCACATCCGGCCGGAGCACCGCGGGGCAATCCTCGCGCCGTGGAGCATTGCCGGAGCGTGACGCGCACGGGCCACCCCGGGCGTTTGATGTTGACGTAATGACAGCGTCGCTGGTGTCACGAGCACTCGAACCGTGCCCCACGGGCACCACTCCGCTTTCCGGCGACGCCCTCAACGCACTCGTCACGGAGTTGCCGACGTGGCAGGTCACGGACGGGCGGTTGGTGCGCGCGTTTGCCTGCGACACCTTTGCTGCGGCGCTGGGGCTTGCCAACCGGCTCCTGCCGGTGGTTGAAGACGCCAATCATCACCCTGACCTGCTGGTCCGCTGGGGCGAGCTGCGCGTGGCGATGTGGACGCACTCGATTGGGGGGCTCCACCTGAACGACTTCATCGTGGCAGCCCGCATCGAAGCGGCCCTCGGTGGGTAACTTGGAGAACGGACGGCAAATGGCACGGCTTCACGAACGCTTGCGGTGGATAGGCCGAGTAACCGGCCGCGTGATCGTTGCTGGGACATTGGTAGCTTCCTCGCTCGGCCCTTCGTTTTCTCCCGCGCTGCACGCGCAAGCATCCGCGCCGGCCGACGAACCCCTGACCGTTGACGGAAGCGTTGTGGGACGGCACTACCGGCAAGCGGGCGGAGGGTCTGGCCAAGGATTCGACGTCACCGGCAAGTACTTCGACAAGATGGTTGCTCTGGGGGGCGTCAGCGAGACGGGATACCCAATCAGCAGCGTGTTCCCGGCGACCGATGGTTGTCGATACCAAGCCTTTCAGAAGCTGGTCTTGCAGGAGTGCAAAGACGGTCCGATCGATGTTGCGAACACCTTCCAGATCCTTGAAGAGGCCGGCGCAGACGGATTCGCCCTTGCGCGAGGAATAAAGCCGGCCGACGACGACAAGGCATCCTCCGCCGACGACTCGCGGCGCGTGCGGCTTACTTGGCTTGAGAACAAGCCGATTGCCGAGTACTTCATCGACTACTGCGGTGACGGGAACGTCGAGAATGCGTGGCGGCTGTGCGGATTCCCGATGGGCACGCCGTACCAGTTCAAGGACATCTATCTCACGCAGCGTTTCCAGCGGATCGTGTTCCAGCTTTGGCAGCAGGACGGACCTGCCGGGATTCGGGCAGGCCAGATCACGGTGGTGAACGGCGGCGACCTCCTCAAGCAGGCTGACGTATTGGTCGGGCCGGCGATCGTGCCGCATGAGATGGGGAAGCCGCCGGTCGTGACGGAGCAAGTCTCGTTCCAGAAGGTGGAAACCCCGGCTGCGATGGTGCCTGCTGCTGCTCCCGCGGCTCCGGCACCCGCCGCAGCGGCGCCCGCCCAGGCACCGGCCCCGGCTCCAGCGGCGGCACCCGCACCCGCCCCGGCTCCGGCCCCTGCACCGGCGTCGAACGTGTACCCGATGGCGCCTGTTCCGGGAATGGTCCTGCCGGCAGGACGCACGGTTCCGCTCAACATCGGCTTCCAAGGTGATTTCTTTAACAACCAGCTTCGCCCGCGTGGGATCGACGCTGTCCGACAGTCGGGCGTGCAGTGGGCGAAGCAGCAGGTCGTCTGGAGCCAGTACGAGATCTCGGCTGCCGAATGCGCCAAGGATGCTGGTAACTGCTTCAACGTGACCGTCAACGGCCGACCGCATGCGTACAAGCAGAACCAGTTTTCCTATCTCGATGCCGTCATTGCCGATCTTACGAATGCCAACCTGAACGTCCTGGTCAGCGTGGTGCGTTCGCCCGACTTCCTTGCCGCACCGGGCGGGCATAGCCCAGCAGACCCAAACAACCTCCGTGACTTCCTTCAGGTGCTTGTCACTCGGTACCGCGGCAAGGTGAAGGCCGTGGAGCCGTGGAACGAGCAGAACCTGGCGGGCGAGTGGGGGGCAACGCGCCTTTGGCCGAATGCCCCGGCGGCCCCGCCGCAAGGCGCCGTTGATTTCCTGGCGCTCATGAAGGCGGCGTATCAGGGCATCAAGGACGCGGACCCACAGGTCATCGTCGTGCTACCGGCGCTCACCCCGACTGGGGTAGGCGAGTGCTGGGCGAATCCGGACGTGCGTGCTTCGAGCGGGTGCATCGACCAAGTGAAGATTGCCATCGACGACCGCTTGTACCTTGACCTCCTCTACCAAGTGAACAACGCCGAAATCACTCGCTATTACGACGTCCTCGGCGTCCACCCAAGCGGTTACAACAACCCGCCCGACGACACGCCAGAGAAGAAGACGGTGCCGTCCACCGGTTTCAAGGGGCACCCAAGCTTCTATCCCCGACGGTTCCAGCAGCTGCGCGAAGTGCAGGTCAAGTACGGGGACGCCAAGCCGATGTGGTTCACCGAGGTCGGTTGGTCGTCGACCCGGATCGCAGTTCCGGGCTACGAGTACGCGCAGGAAAACTCCGAGGCGCAGCGCGGTAAATACCTTGCGCGGCTCCTTGAAATCGTTATGAACGAGACACCGTACGTCACGAACGTCATCATTTGGAACCTGAACTTCCGCCAAGTGGTCCCGGAGTCCGACGAGAAGTACGGGTTCGGGCTCCTGGAGCGCGATGGCTCGCCCACGGTTGGGTACGGGTGCATCGCGGATTTCGCCAAGAGCGGCGGGAAAATCACGCAGGCGCAGTGCCGATAGCGGCGCCCCGTTCAGCCGGTCGGGGCGCTGAATCCAAGGCGCTGCTCCCGCAAGCTGCTCCAACGAAGCGTCCGGCTTCCGACGACGACGTGGTCGAGTACGTCGACTTCGACGAGGCGACCCGCCGCCACGGCATCCGCGGTGATCCGCACGTCCTCTGGCGATGGTGTCGGATCGCCGCTCGGATGGTTATGCACGACGATAATGGCGGCGGCATCCTCGCGAATGGCGTGCCGGAAAAGCTCGCCGACACGCACGACGCTGCTGTTCAGGGTGCCCCGGTAGAGTTCGCGGACGCCAATCACGTGGTGCTTGGTCGACAGCAGGACGACGTGCAAGTGCTCTCGCTCCAGGTTCACGATGTCCGGGCCGAGCATTTCGACCACATCACGGGGTGTCCGGATGACGCGCCGGTCCTCGGGAGACGAGAGGGCGAGGCGTCGCGCCAGTTCGAGCGCCGCCTTCACCTCGATCGCTTTCACCGGGCCGATGCCCCGCGTCCGCTCCAGATCGGCCAGGGACGCCCTCGCGAGACCGGTAAGGCCCCCGTGGGCGGCGAGGGCACGTGTCGCGAGGTCCAACGCACTCTCGCGATGCGCACCCGAGGTGCCGGTTCGCCAGACGATCGCGATCAGCTCGGCGATGCTCAGCGCCTCCGGACCGTGCGCCGAGAGGCGCTCACGCGGGCGTTCGGACGCAGGCATGTCGCGAATGGGGACGTACGTCGACGACGGTACGGGGGAATTGGGAGCCGTAGACCGCGGGTCTGCACGGGCTTGGCTCACATCCCCCACGGCGCGACGCTTGTCGCGAGGCGCCTCCTGCCGGTAGTCCACGGGATTACGGTACCCGCGTTGTGGACTGGTTGCAGCAAATGACCTCGCCCGTCAGGGTGGTACCGCGCCGGTCGTTGCGGGTCGCCGTCGCCGTCGCTATTGGGCGCTTGGCCGGGGTGCTATCCCGTTTTGCTGGACGCGGGGGCACCGCCCTTCCGGGCCTAGTGGCCGAACGCATCGCGCCCGGCGCGCTGTCGCACTTCGCGCTCCAGTTCCCGCGCGGGGTCGTGGTTGTGACGGGCACGAACGGGAAGACCACGACAAGCCACCTTGTGCGTGGGATGGTGGCGGAAGCCGGGTGGCCCGTCGTTCACAACGCGACCGGGTCGAACCTGCCCCGCGGGCTGCTGACGACGCTGATGGCCCACGCCGGACTGCTCGGCGACCTGCGGGTGGCGGATGGCGCAATCGCCATCCTCGAGACGGACGAGGCGGCGGTCGCACGGGTGCTCCGCGTGACCGGGGCGCGCGTGCTCGTTGTCACAAACCTCTTCCGTGATCAACTTGACCGTTATGGGGAAGTAGACGCGGTGCGAGACCGTTGGCGAGCCACGCTCGAGGGCTTGCCGGTCGTGGTGCGCCCGACCCTTGTGCTCAACGCTGATGACCCCGCCGTCGCCGGGCTAGCCGCGTGTGCGGGGCCTGCCGGAACGGTGCCGTTTGGCGTTTTGGACCCGGCTGTCGGCCAAGTCGCACCGGACCACGCATCCGATGCGAAGCACTGCCCGACGTGCGGTTCGCGCCTCTTCTTCGACCGGGTGACCTACGGTCACTTGGGGGCGTGGCGATGCGACGTGGGCCACGCGCGACCGCTACTGAAGGTCGCCGCTGATGGCGTTGAACTCGGCCCGACTTGGGCGGCGTTCGATCTCGTGATCAGGGGCGAAATCCATCCGGTGCGGCTCGCCGTGCCGGGCCTTTACAACGTGTACAACGCCGTTTCAGCTGCGGCCACCGCACACGCACTCGGGGTCGGCGAGGGTGCGGTGGTCGCAGCGCTGGAGAGTTTCCAGGGGGCCTTTGGGCGCTTTGAACGGCTCGAAGTGGAAGGCCGCGCGGTTGTCGTCGTCCTCGCCAAGAACCCGGTTGGCATGAACGAGGCACTGCGAACGGTCGCCAATGGAGGCGAAGCTGGTGACCTCTTGCTGGCTTTGAATGATCTCGATGCCGATGGGCGTGACATCTCCTGGATTTGGGACGCGGACTTCGAGGTGCTCACCGGGCGAGCGTGTCGCGTCACCGTTGCCGGGCGCCGTGCAACCGAGTTGGCGATGCGTCTCGCGTACGCAGGCATTGGGACACCCGATGACCCGTACGTGTCCCGCGACGTGGTCGAGGGAATCGCGGAAGCACTCGACAGATCGCTCGGCGCGGTGCCCCTTGGCGGCGTGCTTGTGGCCGTGGTCACGTACACCGCGATGCTCGAACTTCGGCAGGTCCTTGTGTCTCGAGGACATGCCACCGCTTACTGGGACGACGCGTCCGTCGTTGCCGCACCGGGAGCCGCCGACGTGCGTGCGCACGTTGCCCCATCCGTGACCAGCGTCACCTACCCCACACCGGACACGTCCTCGCAGACGGCCAGAACGGCGTTGACGCGCGTCTCGGCCCGGGTCGTCCGGATTGGGCACCTCTACGCGGACGTGCTGAACCTGTACGCCGACCGGGGCAACGTGATGTCCCTGCGGCGTCGGTGCGACTGGCGCGGCATCCGCTTCGAGATTGTTCCCCTCGGTATTGGAGATCGGATCCTCCCAGGCGCGGTCGACATGATGTTCATGGGTGGCGGGCAAGATGGGGATCAGTCACTCCTTGCCGACGACTTGTTCCGGGTGAAGGCAGACGGCGTGCGCGGACTCGTTGCCGATGGTGTGCCGGTCCTTGCCGTCTGCGGCTCGTATCAGCTTCTCGGCCACTACTACGATCCCGCCAGTGGGTCCCGCATCCCGGGCCTGGGGATCTTTGACCTGCACACCGCACACCCGGGCCCAGAGACTCCCCGGTGCATCGGCAATGTGGTCGTGGAGTGGGAACAAGCCCCGACAAGCACTCCACGCACGCTCGTCGGTTTCGAGAATCACGGCGGGCGGACGTGGCTCGGGAGCGGTGCAACACCGTTCGCGCGGGTCGTCTCTGGCTTCGGGAACAACGGCGCCGACCGGACCGAAGGGATCGTCGTCGGGAATGCCATTGGCACGTACCTGCACGGGCCGTTGCTGCCGAAGAACCCACACCTTGCAGACCGCCTGATATCGCTGGCGCTTGACCCGACTGGGTCGACGGGACTGGAACCGCTCGACGACTTCGTCGAGTGGCAAGCGCACGAGACGGTTATCCGGCGGGTCGCTCCGTCGGCTTGGCGTGGAACGGTGGTCGGGCAATGACGCTGGATGGCCTCGCCGTGGCGTGCCTCACCGGCGAGTTGCATGAGCGGCTGCTCGGGCATCGCGTGCAGCACATCCACCACTGCGGACAGGATGCGCTCGCGCTCGAGTGCTACGGCACCGGTCGGCGTTCGTGGCTCGTGATCTGCACGCACCCGGGGCACCCTGCCGTCTACGTTTCCAGTTCCCGCCCCCCGCGTCCTGCTGACGAGGTGACCCCACTCCTGCTTCGGCTCAGGAAGCTGGTGGACGGAGCGGTGATCGCAGGGGTGTCGTCGCCACCGCTTGAACGCATCGTGCGGATCGAGCTTGACGGACGCACGGACGGCGGCCCATACCGCGTCTCGCTCGTCGTCGAGATCCTGGGTCCCGGCAGTGTCGCGGTTCTGCTGGACTCGCGTGGGACGATCCTTGAGTCGTCCCGCCGGGCAGCGCCCATCGGGACAGGGACTTCGGCTCGATCCATTGCGCCCCGCGAGACGTACGTTCCACCGGCGCGACCGGATCGCCTGGACCCTCACCTGCTCGACGGTGCGACGCTGCGCGGGGCCTTTCGATCACTTGCCTCCGCAACGCCATTGGTTGAGGCGGTCGTTCGTTGCGTCTCCGCCTGCAGTCCGCAACTGGCGCGTGAAGTGATCGCCGTTGCGCGGGGACACCGACCGGGCACGCCTATGCTGACAATCGAACACCTTGATGGTGCGACCGTTGACGGCATCGCCGACGCGTTGCGCGACGCGTGGTCGCGCGCAATTGCAAGGCGCTGGTCTCCCCACTTGTTCCTACCGGAAGCCAGTGAAGGTGGCCGGGCTGCGTTCGCCCCATTCCCGCTCGTGACCGTCGATGGCGCCGTGCCAGTGCCAACAATGTCCGAGGCGGTCGGGGCTTGGCACGATGGGGTGGTATCCGGTCACGCTTGGGCGGCCGAGGCGACGGCGTCGAAGGCGCTGCGCCAGGCAGTGGAAGGTCGACTGGACCGGGCGCGTGCGCGGCAGTACTCGCTGGCGCGTACGCTCTCAGACCAATCCGACACTACTCGACTGCGTGCCGCCGGCGACTGGCTGCTCGCTCATCCCGACCGGGTGCCGGCCGGGTCCACGTCGATCCTCATCGACCCATCTGAAGTTGGTCTTCCCGGCGCGCCCACAACAGTCACCCTTGACCCCGCACTCAGTGCGGTTGGCAACGCCCAACGGGTGTTCAAGCGATACCAAAAGGCGCGTGCGGCGGCGCGTGAGGTTCCTCCCCTACTCGCGGCCGCGACCCAGGAGCGCCTGTACCTCGAGGAGGCACTCGTCCACCTTGACCTTGCCCGCTCCGCCGATGACGTACGGGCGCTCAGGGAGGAACTCGCGGCGGGAGGTTACGTGACCCTTGGGCGCCGCGAACCGAATCGAGGAACACGCGCACCGAACCGCCAACCTGCACGTGGTGGCAGTGTCGGCGCGAAGGGTGCCCGCCCCGAGGGGATTGACCGCATCGCGATCAATGGATTCGATGTGCTGGTAGGGCGCAGTGGGCGCGGGAACGACGCCGCGCTGAAATCCCCGGGGGGGCCGGACGACCTGTGGATGCACGCGCGTGGCGTTGGGGGGGCGCATGTGATCGTGCGGGCGGCTGGGCGTGCGGTTCCGGAAGACGTAGTGAGGCTGGCCGCTTCAGTGGCCGCCGGTCGCAGCGCATCGCGAGGGGCGCAGACGGTTCCGGTCGACGTCACCGCGCGAAGGAACGTGACGAGGGTCGCTGGAGGCCCTCCCGGTCTTGTCACCTACCGGAATGAGCGGACCATCCAGGTCACGCCGACGGTTGGGCTCGGGGACGGTCGGCTAATTCCGGCACGCTCGTCCGGGCCACGGTCGCGATAAAAATGGCGCGAGGGGATTCAGGCTCGATCGGGCCTCGGGCGTACGTTCCGTATCGGGCCTGAACGCTGAAGCCGGCCTTTGTCAGTCGCTCATGCACACGTTCTGGCGCCTCTGGATGGAGCACATAACGGAACTGGGCGAGGATAGCGGCGGGGCCTCCGCGGTCACGGTCGGTCGAGTAGTAGCGGACGTCAGACGATGCCCGATTTGTTGCCCGGTCGTATCGATAGTCCTTCACGCGAAGGACTGATCGCCCGTGCCATCGACGCCCGAGGAACTGCGTGATGCCGTCCTCATCAGTGTAGTCCTGCTCAGTCGGCGGGAACAGATCGAGCACGAGCCTCCCATCAGGCGCCAGAGCATCACGCAGGCGTGCTAGGCAGCGATCCTGCCCCTCGTCATCAAGTAACCAGAATGAGTTGAACGCAATGAACACCAGCGATGGACGGACCTCGCCGAAGTCCACGGTGGCCATGTCCGCCTCAATCCATCGAAGGCGCCCGCGAGTCGCTTCAGGAAGGCGCGCGCTCCGCCCGACCGCCCGGGCAATCATGCGTCCAGAGAGTTCGACACCGATTACGTGGTGCCCCTTGCGTGCAACGGCAATTGCAACGCGACCACTTCCGGCAGCGAGTTCGACGACGGGATGTTCGCTCGATGCGCCCGCAGCGACCGCCTCGTCGTGCCAGAATCGCGCCTCGTCACCGCGGCACGAGGGTTGTTCGATGTCATAGAGCGCGGCGACCTCTCCCCAGTCCTCCGGCATGTCCGGGACTCGCCGATATAGTCGGGCAGAAGTCGGCAGCGGTGGCGGAGCGGTACTGCCGAGGCGTCGAGGCAAACGGACCCGGCCGCGAGGCTGGTGGCCTTGCGGGGGACCCAATCTGGGGGGATCAGCCATGACGGACGTTCGGGCTTTCCGGGGCTTGCGGTATAGCGTGGACCACGTCGAAGTTGGCTTGGTTACATGCCCACCTTATGACGTCATCGCGCCCGAAGCGCAGGCAGCGTATCACGCCCGGGATCCTCGAAACGTCGTGCGGGTTGAGCTTGGTGCTGGGTCGACCGACCCGAGGGACACGCCTAACCGGTACACGGATGCAGCGGCGGCCCTCGCCAAGTGGGAAGCGGAAGGAGTACTCGTCCGCGAGGAGTCACCGGCCGTCTACCTGCACGAACACGAGTTCGAGTTCGGCGGCGCACGACGGATCCGACGGGGCATCCTTGTCGCCGGTCGCCTCCACGATTGGACTGAAGGGGTCGTTCGACCCCATGAGCACACGCGCGCCGGACCGAAAGCAGACCGGCTTGCCCTGCTCCAGGCGACCGCGACGAACACCAGCCCGCTCTGGCTCGTCTACCACGACGATGACGGTGCGGTCGCTGCCTCGTTAGCAGCCGCGTGGACCCGGAAGCCTGACGTCGTTGCGGACGCCGACGGCGAGGTGCACCGCCTGACCGTTGTCACCGATGTCAAGACGCTTGGGGCGGTACGGGCTGCCTTTGCGACCCGCCCCACCTACATTGCGGACGGTCATCACCGATACGAGACCTCGGCCCGATACCGGGATGATCGCCGGGTCCGGGATAGGCACGGTGACCCAAATGCACCGTACGAATATGCACTGTGGTTGCTTGTCGATGCATCCGATCCAGGGCTTATCGTGCGCCCGTACCATCGCGTCATCAACTCGACCGGCATCACGCTCGACGAAGCGATTGGGGCGCTGCATGCAGATGCCGACATCCGGTCACTCGACCCGGCCGACGGGGTGACGGGTGCCCTGAGCGCGCTCGATGAAGGCGGAGGCTCTGGGCCGGCTTGCATCCTATGGGCGAAGGGCAAGGTGTGGCTCGTCGCGCCGCACCCGGGTGGAGCGTGGAAGTCGCGGCTGCCGGCCGGCCACTCGGAAGCGTGGCTATCGCTCGATGTCGTCGCAATCGATTCCCTCGTCATTCGTGAGGCGTTTGGGATCGTGGCTTCGGTAGAGGAGTCTGGCGCGTCGCGAGAGGTCACCCGCCTTCGGTACTCGCCAGACGCGTCCGAGGCGATCCGTCAGGTCGAGGCCGGCGAGGCGGACGTGGCCATCCTCGTACGCCCGGTGCGGGTGGCAGAGATCTGCGCCGTCGCCGATGCGGGCGACCGAATGCCCCCAAAGTCGACGTACTTCCATCCGAAGCCGGTAACTGGGCTGGTACTCAATCCGCTGGATTGACCAATCTGTAGCACCCGTTGGCTGATCGCCCTGCGCTTGATCGGTCGGTCTCCGTGCTAGCATTATGTCCGGCTCACCGTCGGTGGTGGGGCGCCTGACTCGCGCGCTTAATGATTCCCGTTTGTGGCACGGGGTAGAAGCGCGCCTCGGGCGAGGGGAGCGACGCGCGATGCGATCCGACCAACGCGCGGCGGGCACGTCTGGACGCGGTTCCGGCCGGGGCCCTGCCCGACCCTCGGTTTCATCCACCCCTGTTGAGGCGTTTCCACGCGCCGCTGCCGTCGAGGCGGCCGATGTCCGCGTGATCGGAATCGGAGGCGCTGGCTGCAACGCGGTCAACCGAATGATCGAGGTCGGCGTCGCCGGCGTGCAGTACATCGCGATGAACACGGACGCACAGTCGTTGGGCCGATGTGCTGCGCCGGTGCGCCTGAACCTGACACGTCCGGGGGGGAATGGACTGGGCGCTGGTGGTGACGTGGAAATTGGCGCGCGCGCGGCGGAGGAAGCGCTCGAGGAGATCGATGCTCTCGTCGCTGGTGCGGACATGATCTTCATCACCGCTGGTATGGGTGGCGGAACCGGAACCGGAGCCGCTCGAGTGGTCGCGAGGCAGGCGCGCAGTGCTGGAGCACTCACGGTCGGCGTGGTGTCGATGCCCTTCCTCTTTGAAGGTACGCGGAAGCGCCGCACGGCCGAGGCCGGGGTTGAGGCGCTGCGAGACGTGGTCGACTCACTGATCGTCGTGCCGAACGACCGGCTCTTGCGCGCGTCGTCTGCCCGCGTGCCAGTGGATCAGGCCTTTCTGCACGGCGACGATATGCTTCGCCACGGCGTTCAGGGAATTGCCGATCTGGTGACCGTTACCGGCACCATTAACCTCGACTTCGCGGATGTGCGGACCGTCATGGCGGGGGCTGGCACCGCAATCATGGCGGTTGGCGAAGGCAGTGGACCGAACAGGATCGCGCAGGCGGTCGACTCGATCCTGCAGAGCCCGCTTCTTGACCACTCGGTTGCTGGGGCGACTCGGGTTCTGCTGAACGTGACCGGGCCGGCCGATATGACGCTGTCGGACTTCAGCGAGATATCAGAGCGCGTCAGGTCCGTGTGCTCGCCGGATGTGAACATGCTGATCGGCCAGGTTACGCACGCCGATCTCATGCCCGAAGTGCGCATCACCCTGATCGCGACCGGGATGCCGAGTGTCGGTGATGACCTTCCGCTCCGCGCTGCCAATACCTCGCGGGTTCCGTCGTTCCTCGCGGGGGACTCCCGTCGTCGTCCCGGCTCACCAAATGGCGTGCGAGTTCCGGCCACCGACCCTGACCCTGTCGAGGAAGACGACATCGACTGGTCGCATCTCGATGATCAGGATGGAAGCGACTACCCGTCGGGGGCGGAGGCGGCTGCCGCTCCGGACGACTGGCTTACGTCACGCAGGGCACCAGCCCGTGGAGGTCGCGGGGGCTACCCGCCCGGCGGAGAGCTGCCACCGTTCCTGCGCCGGTCACCGGGCGCCGGTCGATGACGCCGGAGGTTCAGGTCACACTCGGCCACAGCCCGGACTCGGATGATGCCTTCATGGCGTACGCCTTGTCTGAAGGTCTAGTGGACACCGGGGGTCTTCGGTACCGGGTCGTGCAACACGATATTCAGACCCTGAACAAGCTGGCGATGACCGGCCAACTCGATGTGACTGCAGTCTCGGCTCATTGCTTTGCCTTGGTGTGCCACGAGTACGCCGCCTTCACCCATGGTGCGAGCTTTGGCAGGAACTATGGCCCGTGCTTAGTCACCAGGGACACGGTCGATCCAGGTTCACTGCGGGGCAAGCGAATCGCGGTGCCTGGCCTGTTGACCAGTGCGTACCTCGGCTTGCGCATGTTCCTCCGCGACTTCGAGCCCGCCCCAATGGCCTTTGACCGGATCATGGAGGCGGTACGTGACGGCGAAGTCGATGCCGGGCTTGTGATCCATGAGGGGCAATTGACCCACCACGAGTTTGGCCTGACCCAGGTTTGGAACCTCGGGGAGTGGTGGAACGGTGAGTCTGGCGGACTGCCGTTACCACTCGGTCTGGTCGTGGTACGCAAGGCGCTGGGGCCGCGAGTAATGCAGGCGGTGTCGGGCCATTTGAAGGCAAGTATCGCGTACGGGTTCGCGCATCGGCCCCAGGCGCTCGAGTATTCGAAGCAATTCGCGCGCGACCTGCCGACGGCCGTCGTGGACCGCTTTGTCACGATGTACGTGAACGAACTGTCGACGGACATGGGCGACGCCGGACGCCTCGGACTTCAGGCCTACCTTGAGCGAGCTCACGGCGCCGGATTGCTGCGCCAGATGCCGTCGATTGAGTTCATCGACTAGCTGCATGGCGACTCTGACTCGGCCCGTACGTGCGTGATGTCGCGCGTCACGGTGTTGCGGTTCGTCGGTTAGGCGTGCACCCGGTTGGCGACAAAGCCACTGTCGCCCTTCGAGAACGTCTCGAGCACGCGATACGTCGTGTCACGACGCGCGGGAAGTCGGCCGGCATCATGGATGAGCGAAATCATCGCGTCGTTCGTCATGCACTTCTCGACCACCCCAGCAGCGGAGACAACGTTTTCCTCGAGCATGATCGATCCGAGGTCGTCTGCGCCATAGCGCAGGCTGTCTTGCCCGGTTGCCTTCCCGACCGTCAACCATGAACCCTGAACGTGGTCCACATTGTCAAGCACGAGGCGCGAGACGGCAAGGGTCCGCAGGTAGTCCTCAGAGGACGTCCGCCCAGGCACGCTCCGCCCAAGGACCGTGTTGTCCGGTTGGTAGGTCCAAGGGATGAACGCGCGGTAGCCGGTACCTGGTCCGAGCGCGGCGTGCGCCCGGTCCTGCGAGTCGCGCAGGGCGATGAGGTGTTCCACGCGGTCGCGGAAGGTGTCAACATGGCCGAGCATCATCGTGCCGGTGGTCCGCAACCCTTGGCGGTGCGCCTCATCCATGATCTCGATCCACATTGCGGCTGAGTTCTTGAGCGGGCTGATCTCGCGCTTTACCCGTTCGGTGAGGATCTCGGCACCGCCGCCGGGCAGGCTGTCAAGACCGGCAATTTTTAGACGTGCAAGCGTCTCGGAAATCGAGAGGCGTGAGTATCGCGCGATGTGGTGGACCTCCGAAGGCGAAAGGCTGTGCAACGTCAGGTCGTACCGGGATTTGATCGTGCGGAAGAGGTTCTCATAGTACTCGATGCGTAGGTCCGGGTCGTGACCGCCCTGGAACATGATTTGGGTAGCACCTTGCGCGATCGCTTCGTCAACACGTTCGATGATGTTGTCCATGGAACGCAAGTACGCGTCTGGTGACCCCGGAAGTCGATAAAAGGCGCAGAACGTACATTTAATGACGCATGCGTTGGTGTAGTTTATGTTACGGTCAATGATAAATGTCGCTCGGGAATCTGGATATCGACCGGCCCGAATGGTGTCTGCCGCTTCGCGGATTGCCTCAGTGTCGGCGTGCTCAAGCAACCAGAGTGCACCGTGCGGTGTGAGTCGCGCGCCGGCGACCGTCTCACGAAGGAGCGAGGCACCGTCATATGCCCGCGCATCAATATGTTCTGGGAGTTCAGGCAGGCGTACGTCGGTGGTCAGTCGGGACGCCGACAGCTGGGGTGCCCGGACAGAACCGGCGACCGACCTTCTGGTCGCGTCACGTGCCGAAGACGGTGCTTGGGGCGTCGCGATCGCCATGGTGCGTGCTCCTGCGGCTTCACCGACGGTTTCCGGTTGGCAAGCCGCTATCGAACGTGGAAATAGACCGGGAGTCTTCGGGAAGCATACCGGTCTCAGGCGCGGTCCTTCCTGCTCGCACGAGCGGCGCTGAGGGTGGCCGCCAGGCGCGTTGCCTCCACCATTGATACGGGACTTGCTGTCCCCTTGCCCGCGATGTCAAACGCGGTGCCGTGGTCGACTGAGGTTCGGACGATCGGAAGCCCGAGGCTCACGTTCACACCTTCGTCGAAGCCAAGCATTTTCACCGCGACGTGGCCCTGATCGTGGTACATCGCAACGACGCCGTCGAAGCCCCCTCGTGCGGCCCGCGGGAAAACGGTGTCGGGGGGCCACGGGCCGGTGACCTCGAAGCCGGCGTCCCGTGCCCTCGCAACGGCCGGGCCGATGATTTCTGCCTCCTCGGTGCCGAACAGCCCGTGTTCGCCCGCGTGAGGATTGAGCCCAGCGACGGCGATTCGCGGGTCTGGGCATCCGAGGTCACGCAGCGTGGCATCGAATAACGCAATGACTTCATCGAGACGGGTCGGCGTCAGGAGCGCCGGGACCCGTGTAAAGGCCACATGCGTGGTCACGTGGATCACTCGCAGGGCGCCAGTGGTGAGCATCATCGCCGCTTCGCGCGTGCCGGTTCGTGCTGCAATCAGCTCGGTATGGCCAGCGAATCGATGGCCGGCAGCGTTGATGGCCTCCTTGTTTATCGGCGCCGTCACGATGCCCTCAACACGTCCGGCCAGCGCCTCTTCCACGGCGTGCACGACGTACCGCACCGAGGCATCACCGGCACGCGCGGACACGCGACCGACCGGCAGGTCAATAAGCGTCGCGTCGTGACCATCGCCGGCGTTCGTGGGGGCAACAACCGCGATGGTCGACCGGTCGGCGAGGCGATCAGCCTCGTCGATGGAAGGCGCCTCCCTGATCGATACTCTGAGGGCGCACACCTCCGCGGCGCGGTGAAGGATTGTGGCGTCACCGACGATGACGGGGCGAGCGACCGCAAGGACCTGTGGGTCGATGGCGGCCCGGACCGCGACTTCGGGGCCAACACCGACCGGGTCACCCATCGTGAGCGCAAGGCGAGGAAGCAGTGGCATCACCGTGGCTCCTGCGCGCCGCCGAGGGCGCGGGACGCTGCTAGAATGGCGACCACCATGCCAGACCGGGCGATTGACGGCGCGACCGGACCGGATACCCCGCCCGCCCTCGCTGACATCCGGCTCCAGATTGACACGGTTGACCGCGAGCTCGTCGCCTTATTGAACCGGCGGGCGCGGCTCTCGGTCGAGGTTGCAGGCGTAAAGCGAGGTGCCGGCACGGCCACCTACCACCCCGCCCGCGAGCATCAGGTTGTCACAAATGTCCTTGCGGCAAATGACGGCCCGCTTGCTCCCGCGCACGTGCGGGCAATCTGGGCGGAGATTCTCTCGGCCTCGCGTGACTTGCAGCGACCAATGCGGGTTGCATACCTCGGACCGGCCAACACCTTCTCGCACCGCGCCGCCGAGGTCGCCGCGCGCGTGCGGTTCGGGTCGTTTGCTGAGTACGTCCCGTGCCGGTCGTTCGCAGAGGTGTTTGCCGCGACCGAGCGGGGTACCGCCGACATCGGCGTCGTGCCGGTGGAGAACAGCGTGGAGGGAGCCGTTGGAGGCGTTCTCGACGTGTTCGCCGAGTCGCCGCTGGTAATCGCCGCGGAGATTCGCCTCCAAATCACGCACTTTCTCGTGGGCCACGGCCCACTCGGCTTGGTTGAGCGTGTCTACTCGCACCCGCAGGCGCTTGGGCAGTGCCGAAACTGGCTCATGCAGAACCTGCCGAACGCCCAGACCATCGAGACCTCGTCGACGGCAAATTCGGCCGAGCGCGCGGCGGATGATCCTCGTGGTGCAGGCATCTCAACCGAGGCGGCCGGCGCCCACGCGGGAGTGGCGGTCCTCGCTCGCTCGATCCAGGACCACGCGCACAACACCACAAGGTTCGGCGTGCTCTCGCGCCACGTCGCCGCCCCGACGGGACGGGACCGCACTGCAATCCTCTTTGCGACCCAGCACCGCCCGGGAACACTGCAACAGGTGTTACGCCAGTTGTCCGAGCGGAAGCTGAACCTGACCCGGATCGAGTCGCGCCCCTCTCGCCGTGGGACGGAGCCGTGGGAGTACCTCTTCTTCGTTGACTTCGACGGACACCCGGACGAACCGGTCGTCGCGGAGGCGCTGGTGGCGATGCGGTCAGCCTGCCAGTCGCTCAAGGTGCTCGGAGCGTGGCCAATCGAGGATCGAGTAGACGACGCACCCCGCCCGCTTCGCCCGGTTGATCGAAGCTGACGTATGTCGCGGATGCGGGCAAGGATGAGTTCGGGGGCGATGATGCGGGTCGCGTCGCGTGCCCTGCGAAGCGTACCCAGCGTGTTCGGGGTGCGTGCCGCGCAAATCGTGGCGATGGTCCAGCGAATGCCGACGCGCGAGGAGGCCCGGACGATGGGGCGGCGGCGAAGGGCGTTACTCCTCGGGATGTACCGTCCGGGCACCGGTGGTGCTCCCGACGCGATCGTCGTGTTCCGACGACCGATCCTCCGTGCGTCACGCGCGCGGCGCAACGCCCACGCGCATGTTGGCCTCACCGTGCTTCATGAGCTTGGGCATGCCCTTGGTCTTGGTGAGGGTGCGGTCTCGCACCTGTAGGCCGACAGCGCGCCTGGCGGGTGCGCAATCGGTCACACTCGTACTGGACAGCCCCGGGGTACGGGCTGGCCGGAGGTGAGACGATGCCGGTTCATATGCCGAGACTGACCGTTGCGACGGTCGGTCTCGCGATCCTCATCGCCATCTTTGGCAGCAGGCTCATCTCGCTGTACATCGACTACCTCTGGTTTGGCGCACTGTCGTACGAGCAGGTGATGCTCACGACGATCGCATATCGCCTCGGGACGATCGCGGCGGTGGCGGTGTTCACCTTCATCCTGGTGCT
>CAILQO010000374.1 GCA_903836285.1 uncultured Chloroflexota bacterium | reverse complement strand
TTCGAGGCCGAACCGTTCCGCGACGCCCTCTCGTGCGCCCTCGAACTGCTCGACGTCGAGGGCCTCGCCCCCGCGCCCGCCGACGGCGGCGGCGCCTCCGGCCAGTGGCAGTTGCCGCCACTCGAACGCCTCGCCGCGCGCGAACCGAGTTGGCTACGCACCCTCGACTCATTGCGCCCACCACGCCGTGCCGACCTGACGATCGCCGAGTGGCGTCGCACTGCCGCCATCCGGCCGGTCGTCTTTGAGGACACCGGCCGCGTCACCAACGACGTCGTGCAGCTGCATCTCGACCAACGCGTCGTCCAACGCCTGTTGGCCCGCTTCGCCGCGCAAGGCTTCACCCACGAGGACCTGTCGCGCGCGTGCCTTGTCCAGACGCGCGACGCCCTGCCTCGCGTCGTCCTGCTTGGCCGCCTCGCCCTCTACGGTACCGGCGCCGAACGCCTGCACGAGGAGGTCATCGCCGTCGCCGCGCGGTGGCGCCACCCCGACCGGCGCGCCGAGCAACCGATTGAGCCGTACGGCGCCGACGGCGAGGCGCGCACCCTCGACGTCCTGAACGACGTCTTGCGCCGGCCCCAAGACCGCACCCCCGCCGCCACCGTGCGCGCCGACAGCCTGCGCGGCGCCGCCGACGACGTCGCCACCCTGCTAGCGCCGCTCGAACGGCGCGCCGCCGAGGCCGCCGAGGTTGCCATCGCCCGCCTCACCCGGCGCGGCGCCGAGGAGGCCGCCTCCCTGCGCACCACCCTCGAACGCCAGATGGCCCACGTGCAGGCCGAGGTCGACCTTCTCCAGTCGGGGGCGCGCCAGTTGCCCCTCGGGTACACCGCCGAAGACGCCGCCAACCTTGAGGCCGACCGCCGCCACTGGGTGGTCCGCCTGCGCCAGTTCCGGGAGGACCTCGAGGTCGCCCCCGCGCGCTACCAGCAGTTCTACGCCGTCAAGGCGCGCCGCGTGGAACCGATCGGCCTCGTCTACCTAATGCCCGATCGCGGGTAGGCACGCCGGAGCCCCCACCGATGACCGCGAACCCAAACGTCCTCGCCCACCTCGAATGGCTTGGCTACGTCCAACCGGTCGGCCTCGTCGTCTCCGCGCAGGCCCTCGACACCACCGGCGCCGTCCTGAATCGCAACGACATCGAGGGGCAGCGCCTCCTCGAACGGTGCACCACCGACCGCCGCGACGGCGCCGAGGTCACCCGCGTCCTGACCTCGTTCGAGGATTACGCCCGCACCGCCCTCGGGTGGTCGTTCCACCCCAACGGCTTCGTCGGCAGCGCCGTGGCGCCCGTGCCCGACGACCTGGCGGTGCCCCTGCCCGACGAGGGGGGCACCTTGGCCCCGCGCTTCGCCGTGCGCGACCTCGCCCCCGCCGAAGGCGCGTCGCCCTACCAACTCGTCGTCCTCGAGTTCCCGGCCGGCGTCGACCTCGACCGCCCGTGGGGGGCAACCGGGCGGTACGACGCCTCGCCGTCGTCGCGCCTCGAACGGCTGTTGCGCGAGACGGGGGTGGTGGCCGGCATCGCCTGCAACGGCGCCACGATCCGCCTGATGGCCGCCCCGCGCGGCGAGAGTTCCGGGTGGATCGACTTCCGCGTCGACCACATGGTCACCCCCGCCGGGCGCGATATCGCCGCCGCCGCGCGCATGTTGCTCAACCAGCAACGCCTGCTCACCGGCGACCCGGCGCAAGGGTTGCTGGCCCTGTTGCGCGCCAGTCGCGCCTACCAGTCGAACGTCAGCGAACGCCTCGCCGGGCAGGTGCTTGGCGCCCTCTACGAACTCGTGCGCGGCGCGCAGGCCGCTCGGTCCGCGCGCGCCGGCGACCCCATCGCCGCCCTCGTCGCGCCAACCCCGCCCGACCCGGAGGCCGAACGCGCCGGCAAGGAGGCCCTCTACCAAGGGTTGCTCACCGTCGTCATGCGCCTGCTGTTCCAGTTGTACGCCGAGGAACGCGGCCTCGCCTTCGACGACGGCGCCCCCACCGGCGACTACGCCATCGCGCCCCTCTACGAACGCCTGCGCGAGGACGCCGCCCTCCACCCAGACACGATGGACCACCGCTACGGCGCGTGGGCGCAGCTGCTCGCCCTTTGGCGCCTAACGTACGAGGGGTGCCCGGACCTCGGCGCGATGCCCCGCCACGGCAGCCTCTTCGACCCGGGTCGCTTCCCGTTCCTCGAGGGGCGCCGCACCGGGGCCGACCCCATCACCGTGCCGCTCATCCCCGACGGCACCATCCACCGCGTCCTCGAACAGCTGCTGGTTCTCGATGGCGAACGCCTCTCGTACCGCGCCCTCGACGTCGAACACATCGGCAGCGTCTACGAGGCGATGATGGGCTTCCGCATCGAGGTGGCCGGCGGCACCTCGGTGGCGATCCGCGGGCAGGGCGCCTTGGGTGCGCCGGTGACGATCGCCCTCGAGG
>CAILQO010000373.1 GCA_903836285.1 uncultured Chloroflexota bacterium | reverse complement strand
TTTCACCATATGCTGCAATCGACGGCCAAAGCCGACCACACCGATGCGCGCCATCCTCGATTCCTTCACTCGTTATCCGTAGCGAAGCGCCTCCGGAAGAGGTTGTACTCGCCCACCGACCGGCCCACTCCGACCGTTCGGCGGCGCCCATCGTATCGCCTGAATTACTTCTCAAACCCGACAAGTTTCACTCCTCAGCCAGACGCGGCAGAAACGCATCTGGGGGCTGAGAATCGTCCATCTGCACGGCGGTGCTACCGTGGCGAGTGATCGCCATCGACGCCGGCGTCCGAGGCCTCCCGCACCGACACGGCGCCACCCACCCACGGGAGAGAGCGCACCACTATGGCCTCGGGGATCAGAGTGCAAACGCAAGGGACCCTGTCAGTGGCCCTCGTGGGCAAGCGCGCCGGGGCGTTCGTGGCCGGCTTCCGCGCGGTGCCGGGGGTACGCATCGTGGCGGTCTGTGAGGCGGATCCGGCGGCGCGGGCGGCCCTCGCAGCACGAGCCGGCGTGGCCGGGGCCGACGCGTACGCGGACTTCAATGACCTGTTACGTCGTGCCCGGCCGGAGGCGGTCGCCATCGGCACCCCAATGCACTTGCACGTGCCGCAAAGCGTCGCCGCGTTGGTTGACGGACGACACGTCCTCTGCGAGGTGACGGCGGCGGTCGACCTCGACGAGTGCCGAACCCTTGCAGCGGCGGCCCGGCGGGCGGCGCGGGCCGGTGGGGTCCAGTACATGATGGCGGAGAACGCGAACTACCGGTCCGACCTTGTCCTCGTCCGCACCCTCGCGCAGGCCGGGCTCTTTGGGCGCGTGTACTTCGCCGAGGGTGAGTACATCCACGACGTCAAACACTTGCACCGCACTGCCGATGGCACCCCAACGTGGCGTGCGACGTGGCAGGTCGGCAAACGCGGTGCGACCTACGCAACGCATAGCCTCGGCCCGGTCCTCGAATGCTTCGGCCCGGAGGCGCGTGTCGCGATGGTGTCGTGCCACGGGTCGGGCGTGTGGTCGGACCCGTCGCTGCCGCACGACGACACCTGCCTGATGACCTGCCACGTGGAGGGAGGTGGCCTGATCAAGGTGCGCCTGGACATGATGAGCAACCGCCCACACGAGATGTCGTGGTACGCCGTGCAGGGGACGAAGGGCGCGTACGAGGCCGCCCGGGCCGGGGCGTCGGGCGCAGTGGCGTGGTTTGGCGCGAACGCGCCCGACCCACGCAACGAACGTCGGTGGGGTCGCCTGGCCGACCACGAAGACGCGTTGCCGGACTGGATGCGTGGCCCAGCGGCGGAGCAGGCCCGCGCGGCGGGACATGGCGGTGGGGACTTCTGGGTGGCTCACCAGTTTGCGACCGCCATTCTGGAGGGGCGGCCGGTGCCGATCGGGATTGACCGAGCCTTGGCATACACCGTCCCGGGCTTGGTGTCTGAGGCATCGATCGCCGCGGGCGGCATGCCGTTGCCGGTACCGGTGATCTAACTGAGGCGCGCGCGACGTGGCAATCCTCGCTGCCGTGTCGCACGGCGTGCCGCTTGACGGCCCAAGGGAAAGATTGAATGGCAACAGCGCGTGACGTCGAGGCGACCTACCTCTCTCGCTTCGACTCCATCAATGACAAGATGCGCTTCTTGGAGAAGGCACTTGAGGCCGGGGACTATCAGGCAGCGATGGCGTTCGCGGACTCGATAAAGGACGGGGTTCGTGCGGAGGCGATGCTCGCCCCTGCTTTGAGCAGCGCCAAAAGCACCGAGGACCCTCTGAGCCAGTGGTCGCCAGTCGCCGCGTTGCCAGGTCCGTGGAGCGATTGGGCGCGTGGATGGCACCTGTTTCAGCCATGGACGGTCACCGAAACGGCCGGAATCACCCGTGACGGCGAACCCGTGGAGGTCGAAATCTCGGTGCCAGCCGACCGCTGCCGCTCGGTTGCCCGAGAGATACGGGTCGCACGGGTCGATGTCGCGGAGGACGGTGCCACGCTCCGCCGGGTTGTCTGCCAAGTCCTGGACGAGACGCGTTCCCGCGGCGATGCCCCAGCGAGGCGTTCGAGGGTAACGTGGCTGGTGGACGTCGAAGCCGGTGGGTCCGTCACGTTCCTCCTGCTCGCAGATAATCCCGGAGCAGAACTCCCTGCCGACCAAACCGACCTCGTCGTTCGCGGCGAGGGTCACGCCCTCGAAATCGCGAACTCGCACCATGTTGCTCGCCTGTCGGCGCAGATGGGGCAGCTCGAACGACTGACCTACCGCGGAGGCCACGGCCTTGAACTGCACGCGGGCGGCGAGGGCCACGGCGAGCCGCCGAACATCGACTGGGCGCACGACTACCTGGCGGCCGGGCGGTTCCAGAAGTTCCGGGTAACGAACTGGGAGGCGCCACCGAACGTCGAGGTGACGCGCGGGCCGATTGTCACCATCGTACGGCGATGGGGCTTCCCGCATGGGCCCCTGCACCCGATGATGCCGGCCGCCCGAATGCTGGTGGATGTTTCGTACCGCTTCTACAGCGGCACGCCGTATTTCCTCAAGGATGGGCGGATGGAGGCGACGACGGCCTTCTCGCTTGACTACCTCCGCGACGACGAGTGGGTTTTCTCGGGGTACTCGTTTGATCGGCAACTCTGGATCGACGAGGACGGAAACGTCCACGAGGGTGCGCCACCACCCGACCACGCAGACCACATGTGGGGGGTCGGCTTCTTTCACGGGACCAGTCGGGACGCCTTCGTCTCGCTGCGCCTCGTGCACGCGGTGGAACCCGGACCAGACGGTCCGGCTGCAAGCACGCCCCCCAAGTTGCACCACGCAGACGCCCCTACCCTCCACTACCCCGGCCACGGGCAGCTGTGGAGCCGGTGGGCCTTGCGCGACAACCCGGCTTTGCGCCCCGGTGACCGTCTTGTGCAACGCAACGCGTACCTGACGCAGCCATACGATCCATCGACGGGGGCATCCGACGTACAGCGGTGGATGCGTCGCTTCCGATCACCGCTGACAGTTGCGCCGGTCGAGGCAGCGCATCTCGACGCGGGCGGCACGGTAGTCGGCCTCGTGCCGCACCGTGCCTCAGGGCAGCTGGCCCGGCCCGGCGAGGGTCCTGAGTGCCAGGCGCGCAAGAAGGAACTCTGGGATTCCCTCCGTGACGTCCGCGACGACATGTTCTACACGGTGAATGCAAGCATCGGATCAATGGGCTACGTCCACGACATCCGTCTCCCGCACGGGATGGCGTCAGGCGACGTCGAAATGAGGTTCGGGATGCCCCATCGCGGGCGGCCGATGTACCGCTACCTCGCGGAGCCGGTCTGCGCCCGTATGCGCCTGATCGCCGGAGTGGATCGCGTCACCGTGACGCCGCAGTGGGATCCCCCGTGGACGCCAGACCGCATGGACGACGACGCGTGGGCCGCATTCGGCTTCCCGGTGCCTGAAGCCTGAATACTCGGGTACCGCTGAGGAAGCCAATCTCGCCCGTGCACGACCGGCAGGCCGGAGGGATCGGAGCGGCGCACAGGGTCACCACCGCGGTCGTGCCGGGGCGGGCGGATATGCTGCATCTCCGGAGTGAGACGCGGGCATTCAGCCCAAGAACCTCGCAAGGGAAGGATGCCGCCGTGGCAGCAGAACAAACGTCCAGCGAGGGGCAATCGTCGGCCGGCGCCGGGGGCGCAAGGCAACCCAGGATGCGCGCGTGGATCGATGTTATGCGCCACCTGGAACCGGTGATGGCGGACTACCAGCGGGTGTTCGACGCGTGGGCTGAGGGTGGCGTGGAGGGTGTGGTCATCGGTCCGCTCGCCTTCGAGGACAAGACCTTCACCTTCGACCCGAATCCCGACGTGTACCGCCGGTTTGGCGTTGAGCCGCCGCCTGCGAACACGCAAGACTCGCTTTGGTGGCGACTACCTGCGACGGACGTGCGTGCGACATGGCGACGGACGGACGCCCATGGCAAGGATGGCGCGACGGTGCCGGCGGACCTCGGGGGCCGTCGCGCACTTCTCAACCGCATGCTCGAGAACGCAAAGGCCCGCGGGTGGCATGTGTGGCTTTTTTGTCCCCACTACGGCGCGGGGCCGGGTGCCAAGGGACCGATCCTCGTCGACGAGGACACGCGCCGGGTGACGGCGGCGCGGCTTGTGGACGCCATGGAGGCGTACCCGATGGCCGACGGCGCGCTGTTCGACGGACCAGAGTGGGGCTACGAGATTGCGCCGTTCCATCAGAACAGTCGGTCGCTCATCTTCAACGACTTACCCGAGTCCGTCGCGGCCGGCGCCGCACGAATGGGGTACGACTACCACCGAATGGTCGGGGCAAAAGACCGTCTGCACGCGAGGCTGCACGCAATCGACGACCGAACGGTGAACATCTGGGGTGACCGGTCGGGCGGATTCTTTGGTGGGTTTGGCCTACTTGGAAGCGACCCCGCACTGGCTGAGTGGTTCGCGTTCCGGACCGCCGCCTTGACCGAGACGTTCACGCAGATCAAGGCGATGGCGAATGCCTATTCACGGCGGCCAATCCCCATTGCCTGCGGGCCGCGGTCGGCCGCCTGGTCATCGCTGGCGGGCTACGACTACGAGGCGCTCGGCAAGGTCCTCGACCGCATGTTTCCCAAGCACTACTTCTGGCATCGCGGCTTCGACGGGCTGTATGGGTCCGTCGCTAGGTACGTCGAGACCCTGCGCACCTGGAACCCCGGTCTCTCGGAGGTCGGGGCACTTCGCGTGGTGACGGCGCTGTTCGGCATCGACCTGCCGGAAGTTCGGTCACTGCGGGACTTCGACCGGGGGTTCCCGCAGGCCTTCTTCGACACCGTCGTGGTTCGCGAGACAACGCGGGCGATCGCCGCCATGGGCGGTGATGCGGAACGGGTCGTGCCGTGGGTCGATTCCGGGCGCAAGCCGCACGACGGGGAACCGTTCACGGCCCACGACCTTGACCGAATGCTTGAGGCGGCCGAAGGCGCGGGCCTACGGCAGTTTCTCTACCACCACCACGGCAACCTGACCCCGGGTGACTGGGCAGTCATCTCGGCACGGTGCGGTCACCCGTGGCAGTCAACAACGAGCCCAATCTGGAGCCTTGAGGGGTATCACGGCGCGTACTCGATGCCGGGTTACCACCCGCCGGACTTGGCGACGCTCTAAGGACCCAGGTGTCGATCACGTCAGGCGTGAGAGGTCGAGCTGAGCCTCTCGGTCGCTCGGCCTCCCGGAGGGACATGGCGGCGTGCGCGCATGGACGAAGGGCGGGCCGTCGTGGACCACTTTCATGCAGTGAGCGGCTCGAACCCCCGCGCCCAAACGATCAGGAGAGGGGGGTTCAAGTTCGTGCATGCGTGTGAGACTAGCCGCCCTGTTCCGTCTTCAGAATGGCCTCCGCCTCAGGCTTCGCAATGCTGATCATGCCCCCGATGGACTGCTCGCCATTGAGGACCTTCGTCCACTCACGGTTGATGACGACCATGGCCTTGTCCCAGCCCTTGGGACGGTGCTCCAGGCGCGCATAGCCGTCCATCGCCTCGAAGACGACCTTGCCGTTCTTGGCCGGCGCCCGAGTCTCGGGCCACTTCTCCGTGGCTTTCTTGTTGGCCATGAAGTTGCCGGCCTGCATCTGTGCCGTGGATCCGTCATCGCCGACAAATGACTTGACAAGTTCCCAAGCAAGGTCGGGATTCTTGTTCTTGCCGTTGGTGATGATTCCATAGGCATTCCCTGCCATCCGGGTCGCGCGCTTCTTGCCCGGAACCTGAGGCAGCAACTGCAGGTCCCAGTCGAAACTGACCGCGTTGGTGCCAACCGGGGCGGTGTTCTGGTTCGAGGCGTAGCCACGGAAGCGCCCGGTACCGAACATGGCTTGCTGGCTGCCAGTCAGGCCACTCGCGGCAAGTTCGGCGGGTGATGGGGTGATGTGGTGCTTCGACACCAGCTCGGAGAGGTATTGAAATGCGTCGCGTGCCGGTTGCTGGTCGATGATGCAGGTCTTGCCATCTGGGCTGAAGAACTCGGCACCAAACTCCCAGAAGATTGGCAAGCCCATGGCCGCGCCGCCGAGTGCGGTTGCGTTATGGA
>CAILQO010000372.1 GCA_903836285.1 uncultured Chloroflexota bacterium | reverse complement strand
TGCTCGACAGGCCCGTGTTCAGGGTGAAGGCGCTGCCGTCCTTCGTCGCCGTCACGGCCACCGTCGCCCCAGATTCGGCCGTCACGCCAAGGACCGGCGCCACATTGGTCACACGATCACCGCTGGTACCCGAGTCGGTGCTGGTCAGCGAGACGGTCGTCGAGGTCGGCGCCGTCGTGTCGACCGTCACGGTGAGGGTGCCGGCACTGCCGGTATTGCCGGCCACGTCGGTGGCGGTGAAGCTAAAGAGGTACACGCCGTCGGCCAACGCCGCGCCGCTCGCCCCGAGAGGGGTCCACGACACCGCGCTCCCCGTCCCCGAGATGCTCGACAGGCCCGTGTTCAGGGTGAAGGCGCTGCCGTCCTTCGTCGCCGTCACGGCCACCGTCGCCCCAGATTCGGCGGTCACGCCAAGGACCGGCGCCACATTGGTCACGCGGTCGCTACTGGTACCCGAGTCGGTGCTGGTCAGCGTCGCCGTCGGGGCGCTCGGTGCGGTGGTGTCGACGATGATGTTGGCGGTGTAGAGGCCGGAGGCGCCGAGGGCGGGCAGGGTCAGCGTGGCGCTGTTTCCGGCGGCGTCACGCACCGTGCCGGAGGTGGCCAGCGAGGAGGTCGCGACGTAATCCAGGCGCGACGCAGTGTCGCCGCCCACCACGGTGTAGGTGCAGGTGAGGGTGGTCGAAGTGGTCACCGCCGGGCAGGTCGCGTTGCGGTCGGTCGTCCCCGTCTCGAGGGTCAGCGTCGCCGACGCCGAGGTCGTGACCGCCTCAGACATCGTCACGGTGATCGCCACCGACCCACCGGTCGTCTTCGACCCACTCGCCGAGGTGGTCACGGTCGAGACGGTCGGCGCGGTGTAGTCCGACAGCACCGACACGGTGTTGCCGCTGCCAGAACTGGTCGTGGCGTTGCCGGCACTGTCGGTCAGCTTGACGGTTAGGACACGCGCCGTCCCCGCCGTGAAGAGCGATTGCAGGCCAGCGGTCGTCGTCGTCCCAGATGCCAACGTCACCGAACTATCGGTATTGGACACCGATGCAGTGATGGTGGGGCTAAACGATGCGCCGTCGACGAGGAGTTCCGCGGTGCCTCCGGCCGACCCGACCTCACCGGCGGTGATCGTCGCACCGACGCTAAACGCCGTGTTGGTGGCGTTCAGGGAGTTCGCCACGACGGTCCCGCCACTCGATGTAAAGGTCAGCGTGGTCGCCGCCGCGGGGGAGGTCGTATCGATCGTAAAGGTCGTGGTGCTACTGGTGGTCGCGGCGTTCCCGGCGGTGTCCGGCGCCGTCACAGAGACGGTTGCCGTGCCGGTGTCGCTCGACCCCACGGTGTGGGTGAAGTACGCCGTCGTGTCACTGGCGCTTAGGGTTCCGATGGCACTGATGGTGCGGCTGCCATCAAGCGACAGGCTGATCGCACTCGCAAGGGCGTTCGTCTCGGTGGCGACCGCTTTGACGACGACGACCTCTCCACCCTTCACCGGGCGAGACGCCGAGGCGCTGTAGGTCAGCTGGGCCGCCGCCGCTGCGTTCGCGGGTACCGACGAGGCGATGGCATACGTCAACGCGATCGCTGGGCCGGTGTTGTCCACCGTGAATGCACTGGCCGAGGAGGTTGTGGTGGTGTTCCCGACTCCATCAGTCAGCACCATCGTGTAGGTGACGGCGCCGTTCCCAGAGAGGCTGGTGACCGTCCCCGACCACGACGTCCCGCTGCCGGTCAAGGTGACGGCAGGCGTCCCGGCCCCGGAGAAGGTCACCACCGGTGCCGTCGAGAGGCTTTCACTCGCCGTCACCGACATGGTGACCGACGCCGACGACTTGAACGGACCCGTCCCGGACGACCCGTCGAGGAACGTGACGGCACTCGCCGTCGGCGGCGTGTTGTCCACGGTCAGCGCGGTAGAGGTCCCCGTCTGCGTCGTCGCATCACTATCGAGGATGACGACCTCAAGCTTGACCCGCACGGCATTCGAGTCGAACGTCACGGCTTTTGTGCCGGAGATCGTGCCACTCGAGAGCGAGATGTCGCTGCCCACGGTCAGAGTGATCGGGAGCGAGGAGCCGGTGATCTCGGTCGTCGCTGCGGTATCCGAGTACTGGCGCAGCGTGGCACTGGAGATTGAGGGGGATGTGCCACCGGCCGTGCCGCCGAACGTCAAGGTGTTGCCGTTCTTCACCGCCGTCTGCCCCACCGGGGCGGACAGCGTCGGGGCAGAGGTCGCCGTCGCGAAGGCACGCCCCGGCCATGCCATCAACGCGATCGCTGCGAATGCGATGAGCCACCCGACGCCAATCGCACGGGCATGCACACGCATCCACGAGGCAATCCCACGTTCGCGGGCCGGAGAAATGCTTGCGTTCAGGGGAGGAGTCCTCTCACCTTGGGCCGAGGCCACGAAGGTCGTTGAAAAGCATGGTGCGAGGCCGGGCGTACCCCACCTGCGGGAACACCACCATGATGCGATGGCCCCACTATGAGAAACGCACAGTTGCCCTGACCAAGTTGCACTCCAAAACGGATGGCACGGGCAGGGCACCCGCTTTCGGCGGGCACTCTTGGGCATCGTACGAACGGCCCCAGATGGCCGCCATCAGCCATTCGACGGAATGTGCGTTGGAGGCCGCGCGCCCTACTGGTGCAGGTTGGGGATCGACTGCGTGGCGCGCAACCGCACCGTATAGACGCCGTCGCCCGTGAGGATGCCGCCGCGGGCGAGGAGGCGACCCTCCTCCCAGTTCGTCAGGCCCAACTCGGGGCGCGCGAGGGCAAACTGCCCGTCCACCCACCGCGTCAGGCCGTTCCCCACAAACGGCGCGTCGACCGTTCGGAAGAACCGATCATGGGCCTCCGCCGCCTCAGAGATCAGCGACGCCACGAACTTCGGGCTGTGCGCGTTGAACAGCGCCACCGCCGTCGCCACATCGGGCACCACGTGGACGGTCACCTCGGGGGTGCCCTCCCACTCCCACTCGTGGCCCAGTGATCCAGTATCCGTCGCGGCGGCGATCGGTTCTGTCACGTCACCCTCGGCGCGTCGGATCGGGGCGACGGTCGTGAACCAATCGTCCGGCACGAACGGGCGCGCCGCTGGCGTGACGTGCACCTTGTGACCGTGCCCAAGTTCGGCCCCGCGCCGACGCATCGCCTCGAGGGCCACCGGCATCGTGCGCGCGGCGTCGGAGGCCACCACACACAACGTGTTGAGGGTGTTGCACTTCTTGGAGTCGAGGGAGTAGTAAACGGCCCCATCGACCGACGCCGCGGGCGCCCCGGCATCCACCACGATCCATGCGCCGCCGGTCCCGTGCAGGCTCACCGGCGTGCCCGCTTGCCGCGCGATCGCCCCGAGTTGCGCCACCGCCGGGCCGGACCCGCGCGCAACGGCCAACGCCAGGCCCGGCGTCGCGAACAGCGCCCATCCGGCGGCGCGCGACGCCTCGTCGACCAATCCGACCGCCCCCTCAGGGAGGCCCGCCTGGTGCAACGCCGGGCGCAAGGCGTGCACATCGATGGCACGTGCTGTGCCGAGGGCATCGCTA
>CAILQO010000371.1 GCA_903836285.1 uncultured Chloroflexota bacterium | reverse complement strand
GAATTTCATCGAATACCAGCAAAGTACCCGTTGCAGTGCAGCGTTCGCGCAAAGCTTGAAGAAACGCTACATCCGGAATTCTAACCCCCGCATCCTTGGTCGGCTCCGCCTTCGCCGGCGCGGCGGCGGGGGCAGCCTCGCCACCACACGCCGCGAGCAGCGCCGCGGATCCGCCGGCAGTGACGACACCGAGCATCGCCAACAGGCGGCGCCGGGACGTGAACGATGGGGACATGGGCTCTCCTCTCCAAATCGGCGACCGCAACCCGGGGCGCATCGTGCCAAACCGGGCCGCCACAGCCTCGCCGATGCCAGTGGCGCAGACGTCGGTAGCGAGACAGGCGGCCCCCGGGGCCGTCGTGACCCGCCCGACACTGACCATTCGCATGATACCGCCGGATGCGCCCAGCACGGGCCCACACAAGATGGCGACGCCCGACGACGGTGCGGCACGATCCCACCCAATGGCAGAGGGCACGGCACCGGCAATGCGCGGCGGCTTCGTGCCGTGGCAAGGCCACCTAGGTGCCTCGGCGCCTGTGCCCACCGACGCCATCGACCCGCCCATTCGCCCCCTCGTCGCCGCCATCAACGCCACCGGGTGGGCGCGCACCGTCTTCTCCTGCGCCGGCCACCCCGACGAGCCGGACGCCGTCGCCACCGGCCGTCGCCAAGCGCACGTCGACGTCATCGTGCGCCACGCCCGCGCATGGAAGGCCTGGACACGCGCCGTCCGTCGCGAGGCACCCGCCGCCGTTGCCCGCGCGATGGCAACCAACGGGTCACGACGCGACACCCCGCGCCTGCGCGTCGCCGAAGGTGGCCTCGGCCCCCTGCCCGAATGGCTCGCCAACGCCCTCGGCACCGATCCGCGCGACGCCGCCCCCGCGCCCGGCCCGATCACCGTGGCGCTCGCGGCGATGGCGACCCGCCTGCGACTGCCGTGGGTACCCGGCGCGCCGACACCGTGGCGCTACCGACGCCTCGTCCTCGAGCCGGTGCCGTACGCCCTGGAGGCCGGGGTGTGTCGCGCCCTGCTGGATACGGCGATCAACGCCGCCACCGACTGCCTCAGCCGAGTGCCGCCCGACGTGCACGAGGGGTCGGCGTCACGCCGGCACGGCCCGGTACCCCCGGGCTGACCGTGCGCCCACGTCCACCCGGCCAGGGATGCTCGCTCCGGCAGGGCGGGGCGAAAGACCTAGTCGCGTCCGGAAGGCAAGATGCCCGCGGGTTCCGGGTCACCGGTCACGGCTGGTGGTGACTCGGTCAATCGCGTACGGGGCGGGGACGGGCGCGGCGTGCGGGCGCGGTGCCCCAACCGGCGCGCCGCCTGACGGGCGACGGCCCGCTCAACGTACGGCACGATCGCCGGGGTGACGCATCCCGTCTTGCCGTGGTCCACAACCACCGTGCCGATCGCCCGCGCGGCGGCGTAGACCAGCTCCCGGACAGCCGGACACGCGATGCCGATCCCGATGATCGCCATCGTCATCGCGTGGCGCGTCATGTTCGGCGCGCGGTGGATGGTGTCGCGAACCCGTTCGGCCAACGCCAACGCGCAGGCGTCGTCCAGCCGGTCCGCCATCGCCAGCGTCGCGACCATCGTCCACCCGGCGTACCCAACGAACTCGTCGGGGTCGGCGACCCATTCCAGTGCCAACGCACGGGCATCGTCCCGGCGCGCGGCAAGGTCGGCAACCGCCGCGGCGGTCCCGCGGTCACGCGCACCGGCAAGCCACCCCTCGATGGTGGTGATCGGCATGGCGTGCGCGTCGGCGATGCGGGTCGCCAAGTAGCGGGCCTCGTGCACCGCGGTGTCCCACAGCGGCCCGGCGAGGTCGGATCGCCCGCGCAACGCCTTCTCGAGGCGCCCGAGGTCGGCGAAGGTCACGCCCCAGGTCTCGTCGTGCGCGCCGTGGCGCCGGTAGATGGCGGCCGTGGCCGGCTTGCCCAACCGGCGCAACTCCTCGAGCACGAGCACCGTGTCCATGCCCTGCCCCCTCACCCGGATGCAGGATGGTACGGACCGGGCAGGAAGCGACGGGTGCAAGGCGGGCGGACTGCGGGCCGGTCGACCGCCACGGGGCTAGCGGCCGGTGATGCGGTACTGCAGCATGCGGACCTGCAGGCGCACGACGCAGAGCAGGCAGATGCTTGCCGTGGCGTCCAGCAGCATCATCGGCACGAGGATGGCGACAAGCGCCGTGGCGGGGACGACCTCACCGGCGAGGGCCAAGGTGGCGGCGGTGGCAAGCACGGCGCCACCGATCACGCGCGCAACGCGACGGGTCGCCATCGCCTCCGG
>CAILQO010000370.1 GCA_903836285.1 uncultured Chloroflexota bacterium | reverse complement strand
GGTGCTCGGCGACGGTGCGCGGACACGCCTAGGGTTCGACATCCTCCAGGGCGCGTCGGCGCGAATCACGAAGACAGAGTATGTCGCGTGTCCGTCCTGCGGGCGCACCCTGTTCGATCTCCAAAAGACGACCACCCGCATCCAGGCTCGAACGGCTCACCTGAAGGGCGTTAAGCTCGCCATTATGGGGTGCATCGTAAACGGGCCCGGTGAGATGGCAGACGCCGACTTCGGCTACGTCGGTGGTGCTCCTGGAAAAGTGAATCTGTACGTCGGGCGCGAGTGCATCGAAAAGGGCGTGGCGCAGTCGGAAGCCGATGATCGGCTGATCGACCTGATCCGTCGCCACGGACGCTGGGTTGATCCTCCGCCTGCAAGTAACGGCCAGCCAGTGCGTCCTGAAACGCACGCGCCAGAGCATTGAAGGTGATTTCGGTCAGGGTCTGAGAGAGTTTTGGCAGCGACCCCCGCAGTTTCGGTGGGCAAGGTGTCGTGTCCATCACCCTCGATCGTTGCGGGTGTCGAGCCTCTTTGGTGTCTCACATGGCCCGTGCGGGACGGGTTAAGCCCGACCCATGTTGGCAGGCGCCCGTGTGGTCCAGATGTGGGTCAATCGTGTGGGCTACAGTACGCCAGTTGCCGCTTCGGGGTGATGCCTCGACGGCGACCGAGAACCGCATGCCGACCGCCGGACGCGCGTTGCCCAAACCTTTACGCGAGTGTGTCGAAGGCCTCCCGCCCGGTGGCCAAGTCTTGAACACTGGCCAGCTCGGCCGTGCCTGTCAAACGTTGGCTGAGGTTCAGCCTGACTTGGGGGCTACTTGCGCGTGACCCGGGTCTCCATCGTTGACGACCAAGGAGTTTTCCGGGCCGGACTCCGAGCTGTGCTTTCGGCGTCTGACGAACTAAACGTAATCTGCGACGTCCCGAACATCGAACAGATGCAGTTGGACGCGGATATCCTGGTGCTTGCGGAGCTGTCCGGGCAGTGGCACCAGGTTATCGCAGGTTTCCGAGGGCAGATTCGATCTCGGCCGGTCGTCATCATCGTTGACGCGCTCAACGACTCGATCCTGGCGCAGGCACACGACCTCGGCGTCGCACCGTGTGTGCCGAGGGCAGCAAGCCCGGAAGCGTTCATGCTGGCGATTAGACATGCCGCGAAGCTATGCAAGCGGACTCAGGCCGAAATCTCCGAAGAACACCCGACGACGGGGGTGGCTACTGGTGTAGTCCCGTTGACGACCACCAAATCTTCCGAACCCGCGGCATCCGACGACCTGTCGGCGCTGCACCGAAGCGAGACAGAAGGTGGGGCGGCGCTCGTTTCGCCACTGAGTACTCGAGATGTGGAGATCTTGGCGTCGGTGGCGGCGGGCTACTCAAACCGTCAGGTTGGTGACCGTCTTGGTCTATCCGACCAGACGGTCAAGAATCGATTGACGTCAATCCTTCGTAAGCTCGGGGCGGTGGATCGCACGGAAGCAGTCGTGACGGCCATTCGTTACCGGTGGCTTCCGTTGCACTTGGTTCCGCCACGTCACGCCTAGGCGCCCTGTGCCTCCGCCGGCGTGTGCCCCTACTTCGCTTGCTGGGGCGCGCCACCCGGGGCTCGAGCAGCCCCGCCTTGAACATTGGTTGTTGCTTGGCTCCCCGTTTCGCCGCACGCGATGCAAGTCGCCACGGTTAGCGCGGCTGCCAATGCGTTCAGTTTCAGCCAAGTTGGCTTTGCGCGGCGGACACGGGTGCTGGTGGTGCGTTCAGGCGACCCGAAGTCGCACGCCTCCTCGTCGCCATGCCCGGTGTTCCGGCGGAGCTTCCCTTGACCATCATGGGTTGCAGTCGTCATGGCCGATACCCCTTGGTGATGGTCTGGCGACCTAACTCAGGACAGCATCGATGCCGCGATTGCGACCGCCGCCATAAACAGAACCGCGCCGGTGATGACCGACAGGCCGATTGAGATCAGGAGGCCGGTTCGCCGTCCGCCTCGCGTCCGCCAGTCGCCCGGGCGGGAATACCAGTCCCACACTGACATGTTCCAAGTTTAGGCGGTGACCCACGGGTTCGCGGTGCGGGCTGGTGCATGCTCATTCCCAAGCCGATCAATATCAGTCAAGCGGAGTGGCAGGACATCGGCAACAACCGCAGCGACCGTTTCGCGACTCGCCTCAATCGCCGCGGGATCAGGGCACGGAGGCACATCTGGAAGCCCGGCAAATTGAAGGGGCCACAGTGCGGCACTGCTGAGTTGCCCCAGGATCGAGTGGCCATGCATCGCCGGCATGCGATCGTGAAGCATGGGGAACAAAACGTCATCCGGTGACGCAAGTGCACCGGTCAAGGTTGCGACCATCGTGGACCAGCATCGAGCAACGGCGTCCGGGTTATACCCACCGCTGCCGGTCACGATGAGGCGTCCGTCACACGTCTCATGGGCGAGGGAGTGGCAGGTCGCAGCGATCGCACGGTAAGCCTTCACGCCAAGCTCGAGGCGGGACAGTCGGTCAGCGAAGTGACCGTCGACGCCAAAGTTGACCAGCAGGACGTCGGGCGCGAACGCCCTGACCGCGGTTGGGACGATGGCGCGAAACGCGTCGAGGTACGCCGCTTCACCGACTCGCCGAGGCAATGGCACGTTGATGGATAGCCCGAACCCGTCACCCCACCCGACCTCGGCCATGGACCCTGAACCGGGGAAGTACTTGCCATCGTACTGGTGCATGCTGACTTTCAGGACTTCCCGGTCGTAAAGGAGCTCCTGTGTGCCGTCCCCGTGGTGAGCATCGATATCGATAATCGCGACGCGGGGTAGCCCTAGGCTTGTCAGGTGGTCGACCGCGATCGCGAGGTCATTGAACGGGCAAAACCCGCGAGCTTGGTCGCGCATGGCATGATGCAATCCGCCGGCGGGATTGAAGACGTGTGCTGCCTCGCCTGACGCAACAAGTCGCACGGCGTGCACGGTCCCACCGACCGCCGCTCGCGCCCGCGCCATGATTCCTCGCCACGCTGGAGTATCCGAGGTTGCGAAGGTGCCTCGACCGTTGGCGTCGCCACGGCGGATTACTTCGAGGTGCGCCGAGGAATGGCTTCGAAGCAAGTCGGCGTCCGCGGCGAGCGAAGGGCACTCAACGTCTGCTGCGTCGAAGATCCCAAGTGACGCCATCCAGTCCATGGATGTCCGGTACCTCGACCACGAAGCTGCGAGGGGTGAGAAGCCCCGGCCGTCGAACAGCGGGTGGTAGGTGACGACAACGCGTCCGGCCATCGAACCTCATTCCCGCAGTGAACTGACGCGACGGATGCGCAGTCGGCGCATCCTCCAGCGGTCAACGCCGCAAGTGGCCACACATACGCAAGCGGTCCCGGGCCGGGTGCGACCTTGCAGTGGACCGCCCTAACGCGGCCATGGCACATTCTTTTTCGTAAGCATGGCGGATGCGAGGTGGCCGACGCGGGAGTCATTGAGCACCTGTATGGCGAAGCAACGTGCGCTCAAGCACGCGCTGCGCCGTCGCATCTGGCGCCGCCACGGATGACCACGATCCTCAAGTCCGTAGCATTCCTGATCCTCGGTCTTCGTGGAGCCATGCCAGCGACGTCCATTGG
>CAILQO010000369.1 GCA_903836285.1 uncultured Chloroflexota bacterium | reverse complement strand
CGGGCCTAACCCCCCCAGCCCCCCTTCCCTGCGAGGGAAGGGGGGAGTCAGGTTGGTGGGGTGCGCACGCGGCCGTAGCCTCACTCGCGCGGCGGCGCGTATGCCACCGCAAGCTCCGGCGTTTCGACCCAGGGCCCGCCAGCCACGTGCGACGCCATGGCCGCGTCGAGCGTCCCAGTGGTGAGCAGCGTCCGCGCGGCGGGGACCGTCGGCACGCCCGTCTCGATCATGTCTTGGATGCCCTCGAGCAGCCACGCGAAGTGCGCAAAGGGCTCGCGGTCGCCCATGCCGAACCGAAACGCGAGCCGCGAGGGATGGTCGCCGCCGCCCGGCGCGTCATGCTCGACCGCAATGGCCCACTGGGGCGTGACGTCTCCCGGGAGCGCCACGACTGCGCGGGTGCCGTCGCGGTAGGCCACGAGGATCGCCGCGGCGTCAGGCGCGAGGAGTGACGGGTCGCCGGGTCGCGCCCGTTCGCACGCGCCCAACGCCGCAGGGAAGAGGTCGCCACCCCACGCTCGGTCGCGGAGGGCCTCCCAGGCGGCGTCGCCCACCACGCACCGGACGCGCGCGACCCCGGTCTCGCCGCCGGCGCGCCGCTCGATGACGCTCTGCAGTGCTTCGAGGGCGTGGAAGCCGTAGGCCTCGAGCGGCGGGGGGGACACGACGACGGCACGGCACGCCCTCGCCCCGAGGGGTAGGTCGACGCGCGGCGCTCGCCATGAACGGGGTGCGGTGCTGACCGATGATCCGGCCATCAAGGGGATCCGGAGGGTGGCCGCGCGCCGCACGATGTGCTGGGCGTCGTCCCACCCGACGCCGAGGTGCTTGTCGATGAAGACCGGCACCGGGCGGCCCGTCTCTTGGACAAGGTCGGCCACCGCGTCGAACCACGCCCGTCGCGGGTAGAGGCGCTGCCCACGGTCGTTCAGGGGGTACTCGCCGTGCTCGCCGATGATGAGGACGCCGTCGACGGCGATCGTCCCGGTACCGAGGGTGAGGGCCTGGCGGATGGACGCCGCGATGGGGACGCCGGTGCGCTCGCTCCAGTGGCGCGCGAGGTCGTTCTCGGGGAACTGGTCTACGTACATCGAGGCCACCCGAACCCGCGGGCGCTTCAATCGGCCGTCTAGCCCGAGCGGCAGGGGCGCCTCTGTGAGGTTTCGGACCGTGGCGCCGTAGTCTGGGTCGGGCCCGTGTGCGGGGTGCGGATGGGTGTAGTCGGCGAGGAGTTTGCTGACGATGACGTCGGCGTGTGACCGTGGCCGGTAGACGGTGCAGAGCGCCGCGACCGTCTTTTGTTGGACCGGGTCCATCGAACGCGTTCTCCTTTACGGACCGGAACGAGCGGGTCGGCGATGAGGGCGGCCGTGGGAAGTCGGCGTCGCATTCGTGATCCGGGCACACACCGCGCCTCATCCCGAGCCCGGAGCGGGCGAAACGTGGTCGCGCCGGTCCAGGCAGACACCCTGCCCAATCCCCCGGAGCGTTACGCGCGAACACGGCCTCCTACGGAAGCGCTGCGCTAAGGATCACGAAAGGTGTGAGGCCCTTCCTCCGCTCGCGATGCCCTACCGTATCTTGTGCGGCACCCCAATCGGGCTTCGCGTGCCCTGCCGGGATGACGCCACGTCACACCAGCAGCCCGTTGCGGACCATGTAGATCGACGAAGATGACGACGACGACACCGACTGCCTTGAACGTTGACGCCAGCGACGTGCTGATTCCTGCCGTCGCGCCTGCGCGGGAGCCGGTGACGTACAACCGTCATAGGATCGATAGTCGCTTCCTGGACGAGCTTTCGCGCCGGGTGCTGGTGTACGACGGCGGGATGGGCACGCAGCTGCTGGACCGGCAGCATCGGCTCACGGACGACGATTACCTCGGGAACCCGCAACGGGGTCCGCATGAGATATTGGGCACCACGCGCCCAGACATCCTGGAGGAAATCCACGAGGCGTATCTCGAAGCCGGCGCTGACGTGCTCGAGACGGACACCTTCCAAGGCAGTTTTCGGCGCCTGCACGAGTGGGGCTTGGCGGACCGGGCGTACGAGATCAATTTCAATGCCGTGGCGTGCGCGCGCCGCGCGGCGGACCGGTGGTCGACGCCGGAACGTCCGCGCTTTGTCGCCGTGGCCATTGGGCCGTCGGGCGCGCTGCCCTCAGGCGATGAGGCGTCGCTGGTCGCCCTCACCCTGGGACCCGACGGGTCACCGCTCTTCCCTTCGCTGTGGGAGGAACTCGCGGAAGGGGCACGCCTGCAAGTGCGCGCCGGAATCGAGGCCGGCGCCGACGTCGTCATCATCGAGACCCAGTTCGACATCCTGGAGCTGAAGGCGCTCGTCGCCGGGGCCGGGCGCGCCTTCCGTGATACGGGGCGTCGGCTCCCAATCCAGGCGCAAGTGACGTTGGACACCTCGGGACGGATGCTCTTCGGCACGGATATCGCCGCGGCGCTTGCCATCGTGGAGGCGCTCCCCATCGACTTGATTGGTTTGAACTGCTCAACGGGCCCTGACTATATGCGCGAACCGGTTCGCTACTTGTGCGAGAACGCCCGGCTGCCAGTGACGTGCATCCCGAACGCGGGCCTGCCGGTGAACGTGGACGGGCAGGCGTCGTACCCGCTGGGCGCGGTGCCGATGGCGATCGAGCTGGCGGAGTTCGTGACAGAGCTGGGCGTGAACGTCGTGGGCGGGTGTTGCGGCTCGACGCCGGCGCACGTGCGCGAGCTGGTGGCGCGCGTGGGTCACCTGTCGCCGTTGCCTCGCACAGTACCGATGGTCCCGCGGATCGCGAGTGCGCTACGGGCCATCGACCTCGTGCAGGATCCAGGCCCCCTGGTAGTTGGCGAGCGCCTCAACGCGCAGGGGAGCCGGGCCGTGAAGCGCCACCTGATGGGCAGGGACTGGGACTCGCTCGTGGGCATCGGGCGCCACCAAGCCGAGAGCGGGGCGCACGCCCTGGACGTGTGCGTCGCAATGGTGGAGCGGACCGATGAGGCCGAGTCGATGGCGGAGCTCGTCCGTCGATTGCGCATGGTGGTAGAGACGCCACTGGTGATCGACACGACGGAAGTGGACGTGGTGCGCGCGGCGCTGG
>CAILQO010000368.1 GCA_903836285.1 uncultured Chloroflexota bacterium | reverse complement strand
GCGGGAGTGCACCCTCCCCAACGCCCCTGAGAAAGAACGTTCCCTCGATTACGGCTCCCCCTCCTCCGTTGCCGTGGCATGCACTTATCGTTGTCCCAACACTCGATTCCTCCTACGGAGGCGCTGCGCGGAGGGGGATTGGGAGTGGAGTGAGTACGACCCCGACCCGTCCACAGTTGCGACGGGACAACCCCCCTAGCCCCCTTCGCTCCGAAGGAAGGGCGGAGCCCCCTTCCCACACCCCAAAGCGACTCGGGAGAAGCTGGATGTGGGGATTGGTCAATGACTGGAGCCTGTGATGAGCGGTGACGGGGCGTGCCAGGGCGGTGGGAGGGCGGGTGCGATCGCGGTCGTGGATGTGCCGGTGGCGCCGTTCTGGGGTGCGCGAGAGGTGCGGATCGACTGGCGCGCGCTGGATCAGCTTCTGCCCTTTGTGGATCGAAACGTGCTATTTCGTCACCATTGGGGGTACCGCGGGGCCGGAGTCGCCGCGAAGGCGGACTGGGACGCGATGGCGGCAACGGAGCTGGAGCCCCGCCTCTTGGAGCTGTGGCGGGACGCAAAGGTGCGCCGATGGCTGGAACCCGCGGCGTCATACGGGTACTTCCCGGCAAGGGCGTCGGGAGATTCGGTGGTGGTGTTCGACCCTGCGGCATTTGTCGCCGGCGCTCGCGAGGCGGACCTGCCGGCCGCAGCGACGTTTTCGTTCCCGCGGCAACGGGACGACGGGTCGCCGCGCACGCGGGACCAGCTATGCATCGCGGATTACTTCCGGGACGGTTCGGACGGGGCGTACGACGTCATCGCGCTTCAGGTAGTGACGGCGGGTCGGAAGGCGGGGGATCATGCACAAGCCCTGATGGCGCGCGGGGAGTACGACCTTGGCTTAAAGGTTCATGGAGTGGCGTCGGCGGTGGCGGAGGGGTTCGCGGAGTGGATCAACGGGCGAGTGCGTCGCGAACTGGGCGTCGGTGCACCTCGGGGACGTCGCTACTCGTGGGGGTACGGCGCGTGCCCAGACGTGGCGGGACAGGCACCGCTGCCGGAGCTCCTGCCAGCGGTGACAAGGTCGATGGGCATGACGCTCACGGCAGGCTTCCAGTGGGACCCGGAGCAATCGACGGCAGCGTTCATTGTGCATCATCCGCAGGCGACATATTTTCATGTGCTTGATCGGCCGGGGGATGCGCCCCTGGACGGCGTCGAGGGGGAGGGCTAGCGCCATTGGCACCACTGTGGGGGCACCGTGAAGAAGCCGACTTCGGTGGCACCCTCCTTGCCGCCGACGGCCCCGACGATCTCGTGGTCCTCATCGACCGTGACGCCTGCATCGGTGCCGGGGACTGCGCGGCGCTTGCCCCTCGCGCCTTTGCCATTGATGCGAATCGTAAGGTGCGGTTCGTCGACCCATCACTCGAGTCGCGTGACCGCGTTTGGGATGCCGCCCGTCGTTGCCCCACCGACGCCATCCTGATTGAGCGCGCCGACGGCACCGCCTTGTACCCGTAGCATCCCGCACGCACGGAGGGACACTTGCTATGCCAACGCCCTATCGCGCGGTCTTCCTCGATGTCGGCGATACGCTCGTGCACGCCGACCCTTCGTGGCCGGCGATCATTGCGCGCGTCGCCGCCAGTGGCGGGATCGACGTCACAACTGAGGCCCTCGTCGCGGCCGAGAGGTCGATTGCACCCGAGATCGCGCGCCGATTTGCGGCCGGCGAACGCCATACTTCGTCACTACCTAAGTCTGAAGCGTTTTGGACATGGGTGTACGACGGGTTGCTCTCGGAGTGCGGCGTCGACTCAGGCGCTCGCCCTGCCATCGCGCACGAGTGTCATGTGGCGTTCAACGACTTCGCGTCGTGGCGCGCGTTTACGGACACTGCCCCACTCCTTGATGCGCTAGACCTACTTCGTGCCGAGGGCCTGCACGTCGGCGTCCTTTCGAACTGGGAGTCGTGGCTCGAGCCGCTTCTCGTCCACATGGGTATTGCTTCACACTTCGACGCACTTACGGTCTCTGGCGAGGTTGCCCTTGAGAAGCCTGACGCCGGAATCTTCGACCATGCCCTCGCGGCGGCAGGGCTTGACCGGTCGACGGCGCACCTCGCGGTTCACGTCGGAGATAGCTGGTTTGCCGATGTGGCCGGGGCACGCGGCGTCGGGATCGCACCGGTGTGGCTTGACCGCGAGCGGCGTGGCGCGCCGGACCGCTTGGCGTCAACGACCACAATTCGGACGCTCGCTGACCTGCCAGCACTGATTGACGCGGGGTTGGTGAAGGCGTAGCGCGGAAGAATGGGCATTTCGCTTGGCGAGGCCGTGTGCGCCGATCACGCCGGGGTGCGGGACGGAGTAGGGGAACATGGCATGCGCCTCGCACGCGTACGCATGTGCTTATGGCGCAAGTGCGATGGCCAGCGAGGGCGCCCGTGCTCCTGCTACCGCAAGGAGGGCTAGATCGTCTCCCAGTTTCCAGTCGCCGCCGAGCGGTAGATGGCCAGAGCCACGCGTAGGTCCTGGACGGCGCTCTCTGGCCCAGCGGCTAGGGGCGTGCCATCAAGGATTGCGCTTGCAAAGTCGCGGTTCTCACCGACGAAGCTCATCGCGTAGCCCCAATCGCCGTCGATCACGCGCCCACTGCGGTGCGCACGGTCGTACAGGGTCAGTCCGCCGGCAGGGAACCCGCCGATGACAATCTCGCCGTCGGTGCCGGTAATCCGCCAACTCTCCTGCGGGCCGAGCGGTGTGGCGACCATCAGGCCGTCGTATGACGCGTAGAGGCCCGACTCAAACTGCAGAAGGCTGCGCATGAGGCTGTCGCCCTGCATCTCCTCCATGGGGTAACCAATGACCCCCACGGCCTTGGCCACATCGCCGAACCACATGCGCATCGGGCGCACCCAGTGCGAACCGCCGTCGATCGTGATCCCACCGCCAGTACGGGACCGCGACAGGCGCCACTTCTGGCCAGTGAACCAGTACGGGTTGTATTCGCTGACGAACGCCGCACGACCGGTTACGAGGTCTCCTATTGCCCCTTGGCGGACGAGGTCGAGCGCAGCGACCACCTCTGGCCAGTACTGCGCGTTCTCCGCCAGCATGAACACCTTGCCGCTCGCCTTCGCCGCGGCGAGGATGCGGTCGCACCCCTCAAGCGTCGGCGCCATCGGCTTCTCGAGCATGACGTGCTTGCCGGCAGCGAGGCACTGGAGCGTGGTCGCCTCGTGCAAGTCGTGGGGCAAAAGAATGGCGATGGCGTCAAATGCGTCGGCGTCGAGCGCCGCGTCGAGCGATGCGAACGCCGTGCCGCCTGTCTCGGTGGCGAACTGCCCGGCACGGTCCGCGTCATTGTCGACGCATGCCGTCACACGCACGCGGGGGACGTGCCCCTTGATGGCGTCGAGGTGGTAGCGCGCGATGGCGCCGCAGCCGAGGACGGCGAGGCGGAGGTCGGTTTGCATGGCGCCACGATACCCGCGGCGGCGCCTGTTGCGCCGCCCTATGTGCGGTAATCCTCGAAGGTGATGCTCGGTGACGGCGACGTAAAGTCGAACCCCTCAATCTCCGCGCCGCGCCAGTACCGGAGGAAGCCGGTCAGGGCATTGATCTCATCGCGCGTGAGGTAGGCAATCGGAGTCGCTTCCATGCCGAGCGCGTCCCAGTCCTCGCGCCGGAAGACGGCAACTTCGGGGCCTTCAGCGCAGATCACGATCGTCGGACCGGTCAGCGGGTGCATGACGAGGCGGGAGGGAATCCCTCCTTCAGGAATGATCGGCACCGCGTACCTCCCTGCGATTCGCGCAGCCGCGGGCGCGTCGCCCGAGAGTCTGGCACACGCGTAGTCCCGCGGCGGTCGCCGCGAGCGAAGATTTCACACAGGGGGCACCATGATCAGGGGTTGGCCGGGGGCGCGGAACGCACGTGCGCCGTTCCGCCGCGTCGGCTTCGATGCCCACGAGCGGCTAGGCCGGGCGCACAAGGGGCCGGAGCGCGGTACGCCGCGGACCGACATGTGGCAGCGCCCAGATGACGACCCATCCAAGGCCGAGCAGGGCGATGCGCCACGTTGGCGCGGCGTCCCAGAAGTAGTCACGCTCAATGCGCCACGACTCCGCCCAGTCGATCTCCGGAAGGTTGAGGCGGGACGCCCAACCCCGTTCGGTCGGGGCGCGCCGCACGAACGCCCGCTCCGGACGCTCGATGCCCGTGCCCTTCCGCCCGGGGTAGTCGACCCAGATGTGGTCGAACGACGCTTCCAGGCGGTAGGGCATGCCGAGTGCCGCGAAGGTGCTCGCCAAGACCACGGCACGCCCTTGGCAGTCACCCGACCCGCGCGCCATCACCTCGGCGGGCGTCGGAAACGTCCAGGGGACGCCATCAGTCTCCCACGGCACTGCATACGCAATGCGGGTGAGCACCGCGTCCTCGATCGCGCGCGGGTTCCTCGGCAAGGTCTTGGCCCATTCGCGCACGGCGTCCGGGTCAATCACCGGTGACCACGCGTTCCGGATCGAGCGCCCGAGCACGGTCGGGTCGGGGTAGAGCGCGAAGAGGGTCCACGCTACCGCCAGCGCGACACGCCACCGCCCGCGGACCCACCAACCTGCCGTCACGGTCGTCATGTGTCCCCACTCGCGGACTGCTGCCGGTCGGGGCAAAGCCTATCTCCCGAGCAGCGGAGAACCGCTCATGCCATCGCCAAGCCGACCCTCGCGAGTTTGAGGCATTCCCGGCCGCAGCGCTAAAGAATCCGGAAGTCGTGCCGACACTTGGAAGGACACGGGTAAGTATCGCCAGTCGGGCATGAATCCAAGGACGGAGCCAAGCCAATGATCGCCACCACACTCGCCTCGCGCGCGGCCGATGCCTATTCGCGCATCCGCATCCCTGCCGTCGAGGCGACCATTGCCAACGGTCGCGCGTCGACCGCTGAACTCGCGGTCAAGCCAAGCGTCGGACCCGACGTTTTCCTGCGCCAGTTGCGGAGCGGACGTGCGACGGCCGAGGTTGCAACGGCGATGGCCCCAATCACTGCGGAAGGTGGCAAGCCGGCCGCAACGTTTACCAAGTCTGGTCAGGGCGAGGAAGGTGCCGCAATCGCGGCGGCCGCGGCGGCACCAGCAATGGCCAACCAAGCAATCCCGGGTGCGGTTCGCGTCACCATCTAGCTGCCGCGCGCCGCGAACCGCGGCACCTCGACCTCGCCCAAGATTACGCCGCCGGGGAGGCTCCTCCCGGCGGCTTTTGTGTGCCTCGAAAGGGTGCACCCCGCGTGCCCCTAGAAGAGGCACACCCCGCCGCACACCGGGATCACCTGACCAGTGACGTAGTCCGACAGGTCGGTGGCGAGAAACTCGATCACCTTCGCGCAGTCCTCCGGGTCGCCGAGTCGCCCTAGCGCGATCTCCTCCACCAATCGGTCACGAGTGGCTGGCGAGTTCCTGCCGGACGCAATTGCGCGCGACGACAGGATCCATCCCGGCGCGATGCAGTTCACGTTCACACCGTGGCGCCCAAGGTCGGACGCAAGTTTACGCGTGTAGTGGTGGATCGCCGCCTTGGCGATCGAGTACGCCGTGCCCCCACCCGCGCCCTGTGACCGCAAGCCCGCCTGCGAGCCGATCAAGACGATCTTGCCTCGTCCTTGCCGCTTCATGATCGGGGCAACTGCCTGACAGGTGATGACTGCGCTGGTGAAGTTCAGGTCCATCATCGCCTGCAGGTCTGCGACCGGCACTTCGCTCGCCACACTTGGGCCGGGGATGAGTGCGCCACCGGTGTTGCAGACGACGACGTCAATCCTCCCGAATGTTGCTTCGACCTCCGCGACCATCGCCCCTACCTGTGCCTCGTCGGTCGCGTCGGCGACGATCCCGAGCGACCTGCGATCAAGCGCGCGCACCTCATCGACCACGGTCTCGCATCCAGGCGTCAGTGCCTCGCCGTAGCGCTCGTGCGCGTGCAGGTCAATGTCCGTGACGACAACATCCGCGCCGAGGCGAGCGAGGCGGAGGGCGTAGGCCCGGCCGAGGCCCCGGGCGCTGCCGGTAACCAGCGCGACTTGGCCCGCAAGCTTCGGCGGGAGCGGGTCAAGGGCGAGTACGTCTGTGATCTGGCCGTCCATGAGTGTCTCCGTGCGCGCGCAGTCTAGCCCTGAAGGCGCAGTCATACTTTGCCCACCATGAACCTGACCAATCTCCGCGCCTTCCTCGACGTCCTTCGGCAGGAGGG
>CAILQO010000367.1 GCA_903836285.1 uncultured Chloroflexota bacterium | reverse complement strand
GGTGTCACCCTGCCGGACGCGGAGCATGGGGCCGGGGACGGTGCCGCCGAAGGTCCAGAAGGTGTAGGTAATGCCGTCGGCCATGACGGCGTTGACCTCGCGGGCCTCCAGCTCCATCTTGACCACGGTCTCCGCGCGGGCGCCGATGGGGGCAGCCACTTGCGGTGCCGGGAGCGGTGTGAGGCCGGTCATCGCGGGTTTGATGGCCGGGGCAGGCGGAGCGGCGACGGGCGCTGCCACGGGAGCAGCGGGGGCCGGTGCCTTGGCGTCGGCGGGAGCCTTGGCGTCGGCGGGGGCCGCACCCGCGTTCACGACGAGGGTGCCCACCATGCCGGCTTCCTTGTGGCCGGGGATCGAGCAGATGACCTGGTAGGTGCCGGCCTTCGGCAGTTCGAAGGTGGCGGAACCCTTGCCGCCGGGGGCGGCGTACGCCTTGCCGGTGATGCCGGTGATCGTGAGGTCGTGCTCAACGACGCCGGCGTTTGTGAGGTTCACCACGAGCTGGCCCGGCTTGTCCATGGCGAGCTTGGCGGGGCTGAAGGCGAACTCCCGCGAGGTGACGTCGAGCTTGGTGGTGGCGGCCGAGGCAGGGGCTGCCGGGGCGGCGGGTGCCGCCGGGGGAGGGAGTTGCGGGCTCGGGAGGCGAGTGAAGGCGCCACCCCCGAGGGCGAAGCCGGTGATCACGGCGCCGATGATGCCGAACACGCCGAGGAGCGCGGCCGTTCCGGCAGACATCGAGGAGGCGGTGCGAGGCGGGATTGAGGCACCAAGGGCGTGCGCGGCCACGTCGGCCGGGTGCGGGGCCACGTCCACGTCGTGGAGCTGGGCCATCTCCGGGGTCCTCCCGTGCGAATTAGGCAGGGCGCCGTTCCCGCCTTCGGGCGGGCAAAGGGAACTTTCCGGGGCGCGTGCGGCCGAGGGGCGGCGCAATGCCGGAGCTGGGTCTCGCGCGTCGGGGAAAGGCGGGTTCGGCGTCCACCACCATCGAGATGCCGTCGGGGTGTGCCGACGTCCGGAACGACACTGTTCCGGCTGCCTCGGCGCGCCTCGGGCGACCTCGCCGCCACGTCCCGATCATGCGTCCGCGCGGCGCGGGTTACGTCCGGGAAATCCCTGATTCAGCGGGAGGACCTTGGTGCCATCCGTTTGGAATGACTGCGCGCGAGGACGCTACTCGAACAGCCGGCTGATCGAGGTCTCGTCGTGGATTGACCGGATGGCCTGCGCGAAGAGCGGTGCCAAGGTGATCTGCCGGACGCGAGGGACCGGGTCGGCGGGCATCGGCACGCTGTCGGTGACAACAACCTCGACCAACGGGCTGCGTCCGATGGCCGACGCGGCGCCGGCGGTGAGCAAGCCGTGCGTGACCATCGCGCGAACTGACCGGGCGCCGCTGTCCACGACGGCCTGCGCCATGTTGCAAAGGGTCCCGCCGGTAAAGATGATGTCGTCCACGATGATGCAGTCGCGCCCGGCGACGGCACCGAGGACGGCGGTCACCTCGCTGGCCTCGTCCTGGGTCGGGCGCACCTTGTCGCCGATGGCCACGCCAGCGCCAATTGAACCGAGGCGCCGCGAGTAGTCGCGTGAAAGCTTGGCGCGCCCTGCGTCAGGGGAGACAAAGACCGGCGCCGCAATCTCGCCGGCGGCGATGAGGCGTTCGGCCTCAACGGCGAAGACCGGCAAGGCGTAGAGGTTGTCGACCGGCACGCGGAAGAAGCCCTGCAACTGTCCGGCGTGCAGGTCGATGGTGAGGACCCGATCGACGCCGGTCACTTCGAGGATGTCGGCGACGACGCGTGCGCGGATCGACACGCGCGGTTCGTCCTTCTTGTCGCCCTTGCCGTAGGGGAAGTACGGGAGGATGGCGGAGATGCTGCGCGCACTCGCCCGGCGCGCCGCGTCGATCATGAAGCACAGCTCCATGAGGTGGTCGTTGGGGTTTGCCTGGCCGCTTTGCACGATGTAGACGTCGCGACCGCGGACGTTCACCTCGAGCTTTGCCTCGATGGCGCCGTCGGAGAAGGTACGCAGGCGGACGGGGCTTGGGGCGATGCCAAGCGCGGCGGCGGTGGCCTCGGTGAAGGCCGGGTGAGACCGCCCGCCGATCAGGACGAGCCGATCCGGGTCGCCGGAGAGTTGGCGGGCCATTGGGGCCAGTCTACGACGGGATGGGTGGGGCCGCCCGACGCGTGCGACGGTAGTCTGCCCCGTCCGGGGCGTGGTGCGCCGGGCCATGGGGAGCGTAGGACCGATGCCGGCACGCACATTCGACTGGCGCGACGACCCAATGGGCACGGTGGTGGCGGTGCCGGAGGTACGGGCGCGCTTCATCCGCACCGAACCGGGCGTGCCCACGGCCACCTTTCACACCCACGAAGAGTCGGGAGGGTGGGAGGCGTGGGTGGTGCTGGAGGGGGCGGTGTTGTTCGAGTTCGACGATGGCCACGGGCACATCGACTCGGTGGTGGCGACGGCCGGTCAGGCGGTGTACGCCACGCCGCACGAACGTCACCGAGTCAGCTGTGCGGGTGACGTCCCGGCGACGTACTACCTGACGGTGACGCCGCACCGGTCACCGACGCACACGCACTTTGACGCGCAGGGCAATCGGATGCCGACGGTGCCTGGGGTGACGCACCCGACGTGGCGAGGCGAATTGGCCGCGGGTGTGCCCCGCGAGAGATGACGGAGGG
>CAILQO010000366.1 GCA_903836285.1 uncultured Chloroflexota bacterium | reverse complement strand
GAAGTCGGAGACCTGCAGGAGGTCCTCCCCGTCGTCAACCGTCGCCTCGAAGTAGCCCGGCAGGTGCGTGTGGCCGACGATCGCGTGCGGCGTGGAGATGTCCTTAAGGACGGCGCGCGCCTGACGCGGGTTATTGACGTACATCTCAAGCGGGTCGTGCATCACGGTGAAGTCGCCAACCCACGCGCGTTCGGCGAGACCGCGCAGGAACATGATGTCGCTGGAATCCATCTCGTCGCGGTTCAGTTGAAGGCACCGCGCCGCGTCGCTATGCATCCTGCACGGCAGCTCCTTGTCACGCCCCTCGCGGTCGTGGTTGCCGTCCACGGCGACGAGTGTCGCGCCCAGGCGCGGCACGCCCCGACGTAGCGTCTGGATCACACGGCGCGGGTCCGGCCCGTAGCCGATGATGTCGCCCGCAACGGCCACGACATCGGGCCGAAACGTGGCGAACGCGTCGCGCATCACCGCGCGTAGCGCCTCGATATTGGAGTGAATGTCGCTGAGGACAAGGGTCTTTTGGGGTGCCATGGTGTGGTGAGCCTCCTTCGCTCCATCGCCCGGGTTCCGCCCGGACGACCGTGGTGCGGCGCCATTGCCGCTCTCCCGCAATGCTTCAGGCGAACACTCGCCCGAGGCCGCCCTGCGGGATGGGCGGCCGGTAGTGGTTGGCCCCGGGCCTCCCTGGCAACGTGGCTAGGTAAACGTCATGCGCCCTCCCTTCAGGTCACACCATCGATACGTCGTGGGCGTTGGACGGCGTGAGTACCCCGCACCAACTGGGTGGGCACCCGCACGCCGAGTCGCGACGTGCCGATCCCTTCCCAGTACGTAGGTACTTGACCGGCCACGGACGTGACCGGGATGTCCCGACCGCTTTGCCGAACGCCGACTAAGCGCGCACTGGGCGGGGCACCGGTATCTTCCGGACGATGCCACCCACCCTCCACGACTTGCGACGCCACGCCGTCACACGTTCCCTGCGCCTCGCGCCTTCGTTGCGCGACGCCCTCCACCGCCCCGGCTTCCTCCAGGCCGACCCCATCCGCTCACCGGCACGCGCGCAAGACCTGACCCTCCGCCACCGCGTGCCCGACTACCGCGCCGGCGACCTCGAACGCGCCTACCCCGACCTCGACATCGAGGAAGACACCTTCATCAATTACGGCTACCTGCCGCGCGATGTGCATGCGCTGATGCACCCACGCCCGGACCGACGCCCCCGCGAGATCGATACCGACGAGGTGTCGCGCGCCGTCCGCGACTTCATCGCCTCCCGCGGGACCGTCCACCCGCGCGACGTCGACGAAGCCTTCCGCATGGGCACCGGCCAGAACTGGTTCGGCGGCAACACGAAGGTCGCCACGCAACTCCTGGACCGCATGCACTACCGCGGCGCCGTCCGCGTCGCCGGTCGGCAGGGAGGCACCCGCCTCTACGCCGTCGCACCCGATCGCACCCCACCCGACGACCCCATCGCCGCCGCCGACCGCCTCGTCGACGTCGCCATCGACACCTACGCGCCCCTCACCTTCAAGGGCCTGCGCTTCGTCATCTGGGTTATGCAGTGGTCGGCCCTGCCCCAGTGGAATGGCAAACGCAAGGGCATGCTTGACCGCGCCTTGACTCGGCTTGCATCCACTCGCATCGACGGCACCGACTGGTACTGGCCGGCGCATGAAGACCCGTCCGCCGCGCCGGAGGTGCCCGACACCGTGCGCATCGTCGCGCCCTTCGACCCGGTCGTCTGGGATCGCGGACGCTTCGAGGCGTTGTGGGGGTGGGAGTACCGGTTCGAGGCGTACGTCCCGGCACCGAAGCGCGTCCGGGGCTACTACGCTATGCCCGTCATCTGGCGGGACGACGTGATCGGATGGGCAAACGTGTCGACCACGAGTGGCGCCATGACCGTCGATGTCGGCTACGTCACGGGTGAGGCGCCGTCAGACCCGGCCTACCCCGATGCCCTGCGTGCCGACCTTGCCGACCTGGCTCGCTTCCTCGGAGTAGACGACCACGTGGTGGTGACGGAAGGGTAGGCGAGCAGTCCAAGCGTTCGGAAGAAACCCTGACAAGTCTAGTTTCGGCACGTTTCCGCGAAACTTGAGGGGTGCGCCAAGAATCGGTAGCGCCGTTGCTTGACGGACGCGCGGGACACGCGTCGTGGCATGGGGCACCGGTCCGCGGGCATCCCTGCCCGCCTCCGTCCGGCAGATGGTCGCGGCGCGATGATCAACATGATGAGCGAACCTCGCTGGAACCCTCGTGGGTACGTGCCTCACATCGACCCGCTTGGCGCGATCCAGATGGTGACCTTCCGAACACGCGACAGCCTTCCCGGCCACGTGGCAACGGCCATCGACGAGCACGTGCGCGCCATGCCTCCGAGCGAACGGCGTGACGAACTGGAGCGTCGAACGGATGCGTACCTTGCCTCCGGGCACGGCGCGTGCCTGCTCGGAATCCCGGCAGTTGCCCACATCGTCGCACGCACCCTGCGCCACTACGACGGCATCCGTTACCACCTCCGGGCATGGTGCGTCATGCCCAACCACGTCCACGTGGTGGTCACACGCGCCGATGGGTTCACGCTGCCCACGATCGTCCACGGGTGGAAGGGGTACTCGGCAACTGAAGTAAACCGGCTCATCGGTCGGTCGGGCGCACTCTGGATGCCGGACTACTTTGACCGCATCATTCGCGACGACGACCACCTGTGGCGAGCCGTCGAGTACGTGCACGCGAACCCTGTACGAGCCGGCCTGTGTGGTCGACCAGAAGACTGGGAGTGGTCGTCCGCACGAAACCATGCCCTCTCAGGCCCGCCGGCGCCATAGGGTCTCCGCCAACGCGCGCCATGTAGGGCCAATCGTGCGTGATGACGCCGATGCGACACCCGATTCCACCATGGTCCGCGGACCTCCACCGCACCCACGCCAGAGGCGGGCACGGATGCCCGCGGACCAACTCGGCAGCCACGGTACGCGCGCCCCGACGTCTCCGCCCCCTCCCCCACTAACGCGGGAGAGGGGGATTCATGCCCGCGCACCGCCATCGGCGGCGCCACGCACCCCGAACCCACTACTCGTCGGCAAGCCACCGGCGACGCAAGTCACGCGCGAACGCCGCGTTGTTCCGGCTCCACGCCTGCGCCTCGGCCCACCGCCGCGCGGCCTCATCCGCCATCTCGGCGTTGCGCCCG
>CAILQO010000365.1 GCA_903836285.1 uncultured Chloroflexota bacterium | reverse complement strand
CTAGTAGGACGGTTCACGTCCCCCTCTATGTTGCGCCGAATCACGTTCCCACCTCACCTCGTCAAGCGGTGCAAAACGCGTCCAATCGTCCGTCGAATGGCCCGGTACCAGATACGGCGGCGCCGTTCTCACCACCTGCTAGGCGTGCGCAATGTCGATGAAGACGGCAAACCATGCGCACGCGTTGCCGAGCCACCACTCGTCGATTCCGAGGGACATCACGGCGCGGCGCGAGTTCCATGCAGGGAATTCGCGCCGCGCCTTAGGCGCAACCGTGCGCATCGCGCCCCGTCGATCAATCGAAAGGAACCGCGCACGATGTCAGCGACTGAATCCCCGACGCTTACCCCGACACCCGTTCGCCCGATGCTCGTCGCCGATGCCGCCGCGTACCTAGGCATCCAGCCGGAAACGGTGCGGCGGCGTATTCGTGCAGGCACGCTTGAGGCACATCGCGCCGCGTTTCACGGCCGCAGCGTGCTCGTTGTCGACGTCCCCACCAGAAGCACGGATGCCACCGACCCAGAGCGACAGGTAGGCGCACCGATGGAACCCGAGGGACATCGCGCCGCGCCTGAAGCACGAGCCGTCGAAGCCGTCGACGCCGTTTCGCTTGAGCACGTGACCAGAGCCTACGACGCGCACCTCGCCGACCTGCGAGATGCACTGTCCCGCCTGGAGGCAAGCCATCGCGACGAAATCGCCCGCTTGACGGAGGCACATCGCGCCACGCTTGAGGCACATCGCGCCACGCTTGACGCCCTAACGCACGCACACGAGCACGCCTCGCGGCGCATTGACGACCTACTCGCCGCCAATCGGCGCCGATGGTGGCACCTCTGGTGACGGTTCCGTAGAGTAGGCGCACACCAGACATAGCCCGCGGCACCAAGTCCGCGGCGCACAAAAAAGCGCCCGTCGGCATGCCTCGCAAAAGACACCGACGAGCGCGGGAGACAAATCCCGATGCGATTCTACTCGCCATCGGCAACCGGCGCACCCGCCACCGTTGCCGCACCTTCCCGTCAGCGATCCCCCATCGGCCGATGGTTCGCCCACCCAGTCCACACGGCAAGCGACCCCGCCATCCTCGCCCTCGCGGCGCACTTTGACGGCGCAGGGATTCCGCATCCGTTGACGATGGCCCGCGGAGTTCGCGCAGCCCTCATCGAGACGCTCGTACTCGACCACGGCAACGACGACGGTTCGGTAACGCGTTACACGTCTTCGGCGCTCGCCCTCGCCATCGGATGGCCCGAAGCGGCGGGACACGTTCGCGCCGTGCTCGAAGCGACTGGCATCACGAAGGACGGACGGGTTCCACACTGGCACGCCATATCTGGGACGCGTTCGCCTGATGAGCGCCGCCGGATGCAGACGAGGGACCGCGTACGTCGCTTCCGAGACCGACAGCGTCTGGCGCAATCCGAGCCGACCGCCTCGCCGGACAGCGTTACATCGCGTTACCCGGTAACGCAGTCCGCGGCGGCGTATATAGAGGTACGCGCGCGCGCGTGCGCAGGAACAGGTACAGGTACACACACAGAGACGGCACTACGTGCGAAGACGAAGCCTCGCGCCGACGTCAGCGAACAACCAACCGCGCCGGACGCGCTGCCCGAAGCCGTCGCCATCCTCGCCACCATCTGGAGCGGCCCGGTACCCGCCAGCGTTGCCCGCCGAATCACGCACGAAGTCCACGACGTCGAACGTTGGCGGCGCACTGTCGCGACGTGGCAGAGCGCCGGATGGCACGTCGGCACTGGAGCCATCGGCGCGATGCTTCACAGGTACCGGCAAGATGCCGACGGCAAACGCGCCAAACTTGCACTGTCAGGCCGTCCGCCTGGAGTACGTGCCGACAAACCTGCACTGTCCGCCGGACCCGCTCAGGTAGCCGCGACCCATTCGCCGGGAACACCACCGCCGACTGCCGTTCCCCCACTGCCGAAACCGGCCACACCTGAAAGCCGAGCCGCCTTTGCCCGTGCGTTCGCCGATTCGCCGTTCACGTTGTCGCAGGGTAGGCGCGCCTCGCGTTCCGAGTGTGACCCCCGACCCGCTACCACCCGTGCCGTGCCCGACCTTCGTTCCCTACCGCCCGACCAACGCGCTGCCGTTGCCCTCGCCGCCCTTCGGAGCATCGGCCGCGCCGTCACGCAAGCCACCGCAGTCCGATGACCAGATACGGGATAAGGAGCCAAACCCGATACGCGGGGCTTGACGGCGCGCTCACCTTACGGCGCGCCGTCAGCCCCGCAAGGGACCACGTCACAGCCCCGATAAGCACGACGAGCGCAAACAGGACCGCCGCGCCGAAGACTGCACCGTCTGGATCAGTGACGACAACCGACGACCCGAAGTAGCCAACAAACGACGCGACGCCCGCAACCCCAAGCACGTGCCCTAAGTACGCCCAGACCAACGCGCGACCACCGATCACCGACCCGATGGATGACCAAGCCAGCAACGCGACGACGTCGAACCACGTCGGCATTGCACGCCAGAAGCCCGGCCACGGGGGACCGCCAGTGACGACCTCGACGAGCACGCCGAGCACGTACGGCGCGAGCACTACGACCGAGCCGACCGGCCCGCTCAACGGCAGATGTTGCACGAACCCGACGCTACCACGTGCCGCTTCCCTGCCGGAATATCACGAAATCCCAAGGCAACGTGACACGTCGGCACGAACTCAAACCGTCACCAGATACGACGAGTTACCGATTATCTATAAAAACTCCCGCGAACCCCTACCGACGACTGAACCGTTAGTCCCGCGCGGCCGCGACGACGGCACCAACGAAGCGTCCCACTAATAACGCAAAACCCGTGCGTTAGTGGCCCGCTTTATGGCATGCTCAATGACCGACCGACCGCACTGTCGGCCCCGCGGGAGTTCCAGACGATGGCACGTGGCACCGGCAAACTCGCGCCCTCGCACCCGTTGCCGTTGCCGCCGTACGACGACGACGACGACGAACCAACCGTCACGCCGGGAGGCTTGACGTCCGGCATGGTGCCCGACCCTCGCGTGCCGTCGACTGGACGCACCGCAACCCGAGCACCTCGCGCCATCGGCAATGAGCGACTAAAGGTGACGCTTGATGGCCGGACCCTAGATCGAGTCCGCGACATGGCCCGCCGTGCAGGTACCTCCGAATCCGCCGTCCTGGCGGACCTTGTACGCGCCGGTATCGCTGCCAGCGAATCCCACCCGAGCGCCGTTGACGTGATCCGAGGCAACCCCGCCATCCTCGCAACCATCGGCACCGCGTCGACGCTGCCCGCCGTCTGTCGGCATAAGTGCACTGTCACCAGGGGAGGTACTTGCACTCACGGCAGGCACGACGTCGCCCACGCCCTGCTTCACGGAGCGGACCGATGAGCATCCGCGCTGCCGTTGACCGCGACTTGCACTACGACGCCGTCACCGTTCGGCACGTTGGCACCGTGACCTTCGACACCATCGACGAAGCACGAGCGTTTGCCCGCGCCACCGTCGGCAAACGCACCCCGGCAACCGTCGGCGCACCCTTCACGGTTCACGCCGTCACCGTTGACGACGTCGACGTGCTCCAGATCAGACGCCCACGCGTTCGCAGCATCGGCACGCTCGCCGTTGACGTCACGACCGACCGTCTGGAACTCGAAGACGACCCAAACGTCGACGTGCAAGCCACCGCCGACCACTACGCCGCGACCCTCGTCGCCGACATTGCCGACGCGCTGCCCGAATGGCACGTCATCGCACAAACCGAAGGCAGGGGTACGGCCGCAACCATCCGCACCGACCCGGACGGCACGTTGACGGCGGCGGCATACGCCATCGTCGAGACGATCACCGACCACCTCGCGCACTCTGGCGCGTACATCGTTGCCCGTTAGCAGCCGTACGCGCCCTACCCCGTCGTGCCATCCTCGCGTACGGCTTTCGGAGCACGTTCGACGTCAACGGACCACCAATCGCCATGCTGACCGGCGGCACGTGCAGCGAGTAGGCGTGCAATCGGAGACGCTGCCGCCCCCGCCGTTGACGAGTCGGCCACCTTCACGCGACCGCGACTGGCGGGGGTAAGCCCGAGTTCGACGGACGTTCGGAGCACGTCGCCGAACGCCTCGCGCTGCAAGCGAACCCATGGGGATAGCCCCGGTACCCCGTCCCTGCCACGCATCAGCGGCGCGCTTTCCTTTATGGCCAGCGTCGCTTCCCGAAGCCGCCCGACCGCATCGGCATGAGCGGCCACGATTGTCGCGTCAAGCCTCGTAGCAATCCCCGCCGCGACCAACTCGCGAGCAATGCGCCGGTACTCAAGTTTCGCCACGTCGCTCAACCACGAGGGAGCCGGAGGTAGGCCGACTGGAGCGACACCCGAAGCCCCAGCAATCACGACCGTCTTCACCCCACCGCCCGGACCTCGCCACCCGCCCTTTGGACCTGCCATCACCGACCACCCTTCGCACGGGCCGCAACCGGACGCGCGATCGCGTTTCGTCGGAACCAATCCCGCACGTCGTCATCGCCGATGCCCTGCCGATAGTCGCCGACATCGGATGGACCGTCACCGGCAATAGATGCGCCGTCAGACGGCCAGAGCGATACCCAGGCCGCTTGACTTGCACTACCGGACACGTCGAGACCCGCCGGTACGCGTTCGACGACCTCGTCGACGATGGCCCGGAAGAACGCGTATATGTCGCCGTCATCGTCAATATCGACGTTTTCGAGTCTGGGACTCTGGTTGTAGTTGCCAGACGAACGTATAACGATGCGCCAGTCACCCGCACCAAGCGTCACAAACTTTGCGTGCGTCTTCGTTAGTCGAACGTCGAGTCCGTTCCCGAGCACCTCGCGGAGTTCTTGCGCGTACTGTGGTTGACGCGTCGGAAACGAACGATCTAAGACGAGAACGAACGAACGAAAACGTCCCTCGTCAAGTAGACGTCTCACGCGTTCCATGTGCAGCCGCGACATCGTCCACGTCGAAACGGCAACGTCTGCGGCGCCGATAACCGGCAATAACACGTCGATAATGTCGTAAAGCGAGAACAAGCACCGCGTGACCATCACCCGCCTGAAGCCCGGCGAGATGGCACCCAACGCTGCCGCCGCATCGACGGTGCCCGCCCGTACCGTGACCGCTCGTCTCGCCTTAGGCGTGACCCCGAACCATTCCGCCGACCGCACTGTCGGCCCGTCTTGACCTTCCAAAGAAGCCCCTAGGCCCGCCGTTGGGCCGTCGCTTGCCACTGGTACCCGCACGAACACGCGAGGGTAGGCGCGAGGGTATGTCGCCGCCTTCG
>CAILQO010000364.1 GCA_903836285.1 uncultured Chloroflexota bacterium | reverse complement strand
GTACACCAACGGCACCCTGTTCGTGCAGGGGACCGGGTCGCTGCTGGACGACGTCGTGGCGGCGGTCGAAGGCGTGACCGGGGCGGCGTCGTCGCCGGTCGGGACGGCGTCGAAGCGAGCTTCCGACCCGGACCTGACGCGCCCGTTCGACCCACCGTGGGTGGGGAGCGACGAGGCGGGCAAGGGCGACTACTTCGGCCCGCTCGTTGCGGCGGCGGTGTGGGTCGACGACCGCATCCTCGGGTTGCTGGAAGCGATCGGGGCGCGAGATAGCAAGGCAGTGACCGACGCGTCGATTCCCGGCCTCGCTGCGGCGATCCGGGAGATCGGTGGTGATGGCGTGGCGGTGGTGACCATCGCGCCGGCGCGCTACAACGTGATCCAGTCCGAGATGGCCGGGCAGGGGCGCAACCTGAACGACCTCGTGGCGTGGGCACACGCGGCGGCGATCACCCAGGTGCGCGCGGCCCGGCCGGCGTCGCGGGCGATTGTCGATCGCTTCGCCGACCCGCGCCATCTGGATGCGGCGCTGCGTCGACGCGGTGGCGACCCGCTTGAGGTGCTGCACGCACCGCGCGCCGAGGCCAACTTGGCGGTCGCCGCGGCGTCGATCCTCGCGCGGGCAGGGTTTCTGGCGTGGTTCGGTGGAGCCGGGCGACGGTGGGGGATGGACCTGCCGTTGGGCGCGTCGGATGCCGTGGTCGCCGCTGGGAAGCGCTTCGTGGCGAAGCACGGCGTGGGGCCGCTGCCCGAGGTCGCGAAGCTGCACTTCCGGACGACGCTATCGGTGGCGCCGGGGTTGGCGAAGGCGAGTCCGGCACCGGACCCCGCGTAGCGGGCGTGAGGTCGGCGTGCATAGCGTCGACCTCCTGCATGGCGTTGACCCGTGAGCGAATCGCCCGGCGCCGTCCCTGACGTCGGCGAGGGGGCGGTCTCGGTTGCAGTTTATGGCGGGACCGTTCGGTTTTTGGCGCGCACGGGCAGTGTCACTTTGGGGAGCGGCGGTGCCGGAGGTCGGCAGGTTGGTCCCCGAGGGAGGCACCACATGGCGTCAGGGGCAGAGACCGGCGTGGTGATGCCCGATGCGGGCTTGCGGTTTTGGGCGGCGGCGCCCTCGCCGAATCGTGGCGGGACGTGCCGGGTCCCGGGAGACGTGCGTGGGCTCGTGATCCACTCGGTGGAGGGCACGATGGCGTCGGCGATCTCGACGTTCGCACGGATCGGCGGGCCGAGCGCGCACTATGGCATCGACACGGACGGGACGGTCGTGGCGTTTGTCCCTGAAGGCGACGTCGCCTTCCACGTTGCGGCGTTCGGTAGCCGCCCATCGCTGAACCGGAACCATCCGCAGTGGCTTCCGGCGTACGACGGCCGGTGGTCGGCGGTGAATGCATGCACGGTCGGGATCGAGTTGGCGGGTTTTGCGGGGAGGTCGTTTACGGCGGCGCAGTACGCGTCTCTGGGCGCCCTGTGTGCGGGGATTGCGACGCGGTGGGGCTTCGTGCCGGACGCGAGTCGCGTGGTGTCGCACGCGTCGCTCCAGTCTGATCGGTTCGACCCTGGCGACGCGTTCGACTGGGACACCCTGTTCGCGGCGATTGAGGCATCGCGACCGAAGGCGCTGGTGATGACGGACGGTGACCGGGAAGTCCTGGAGGTCGTGCGCGGGCTTGGTGCCGATGCCGCGGGCGTGCGTGGGTGGATCGAGAAGTTGGGGGCGTACGAGGCGCAGCAATAGGCG
>CAILQO010000363.1 GCA_903836285.1 uncultured Chloroflexota bacterium | reverse complement strand
GTGGTCAGCGCCAGCGCATCGGCATCGCCCGGGCGGTGGCCGCCGAACCCGATTTCGTCGTCCTGGATGAGCCGGTCAGCGCCCTCGACGTGTCCATCCAGTCGCAGATCCTGCGCCTGTTGCTCGACCTGCAGCAATCGTTCGGCCTGACCTACCTGTTCATCGCGCACGACCTCGCGGTTGTCGGCCAGATGAGCGATGAGGTCTGCGTGATGTACCTCGGGCGGATCGTCGAACGGGGCACCCGGCAGGCGCTCTACGATAACCCCCAGCACCCGTACACGCAGGCGTTGCTCTCCGCGGTGCCGTACCCGGACCCGGCCATCGAGGCGACCCGGCGCCGCGTGATCCTGACCGGCGAGGTGCCAAGCCCGGTGTCGCCGCCTCCGGGATGCCACTTCCACACGAGATGCCCAATCGCCGTCGACCGGTGCCGGACCGAGGTCCCGGGCCTGCGGGCCATTGGCAGTGACCATGTGGCAGCCTGCCACCTCGCAACTGGGGCTGTTGCGACGTGAGCGATGCCCCGGATCACGGTACGGGTGGGATCGGCGAGCGCCTCGCGGCGGTTCGGGCACGAATCGTGGTGGCCGCGGTGCGCGCAGGGCGGGACCCGGCAGACGTCACCCTCGTGGCCGTCAGCAAGACGCACCCGCCCCAGGCGCTGCGCGAGGCGATCACGGCGGGTGTGACCGCCCTCGGCGAGAACCGCGTGCAAGAAGCGGTGGCGAAGGTCAGTGAGGTTGGTCGGACGCCGGAGTGGCACCTGATCGGCGCCCTGCAGACCAACAAGGCGCGCCAGGCAGTGGCGACCTTTGACGTCGTCCACTCGGTCGACCGGGTTGAGCTTGGACGTGCGCTCTCGACCCACGGCGCGGCGCTCGGCAAGCGGTGCCGCGTCCTCGTGCAAGTGAATGTGACCGGCAAGGAGACGCAAGGTGGCGTGTCACCGGATCGCCTTGAGGCGCTGCTGCACGACCTCGCCGGTCTGCCGGGCATCGACCTCGACGGGCTGATGTGCATTGCGCCCGATGTGGCCGAGGTTGGTGGGGTCGAGGGAACCCGCCCCGCCTTCAAGCAAGTCTCAAGCCGGTGGCGCGAACTCGCCGGTTTCGCTCGGGACCACGGCCACTCGTGGCACCATCTGTCGATGGGAATGACCGGCGACTTCGAGGTCGCCATCGAGGAGGGCGCCACGTTGGTGCGCGTCGGTCGGGCCATCTTCGGCGATCGGAGCACGTGACGTGGGCGCCTACCTGTTCAGCTTCGCGGCGCAGTTCGTTGGCATCCTCGTTCAGGTGCTGACAACCGCCATTTTCCTCCGCGCCATCCTGTCGTGGTTCGTTCCGCCCGGGAGCGACAATGCCATCACCCGCCTGCTGCGCGACATCACGGAGCCGGTCCTGAACCCACTCCGTCGTGTGCTGCCCCAGATGGGTGCGCTTGACCTCGCCCCGCTCGTCGCGATGGTCGTCCTCCAGATCGTCGGCAACCTCGCGGAGTCCACGCTCGCCTCAATGGCGTATTCGCTCAGGTAACCTCTGCCGTCGGCCGTGCCGCGTCCGGGTCACGGGCGACGGGCCGAACGGAGGCCGGGACCGTGGGTAGCGGGGCCATCGCGATCGTTGACTACGGCGCGGGCAACCTGCGCAGCGTCGTGCACGCCGTCGCTCATGCGGGCCTTGATGCCATCGTCACCGACGACGCCTCGACGATCATGCACGCGCCCGGCGTGATCCTGCCGGGCGTCGGCGCC
>CAILQO010000362.1 GCA_903836285.1 uncultured Chloroflexota bacterium | reverse complement strand
TTCCCGCAGTTGCATTCAACCTCGCGGTCCCAACGGTCTTTGCGCTGACCGCGACGGGTGCGTTCGGTGCGGCGTCAAACCTGGCCGTCCTGGGAGCAGAATCAGCGAGGGTAGCTCCCTCCCGAGGGCTCGCGACAATCGGCGGCATGCTGGGCGTCGCGTTCACGGTGGTAGTCGGTAACCTCGATGCGTTCGGGCAACTTGTCGTCCGGCTCGCCCGTTCCGCAGCTGCGCTCGGTGCGGGTGGCCTCGGGAGCGTCGCATCGCTCATCGCAGGAATCCCGTCGGTCCTGATCGTCGGTGAACCTCTCGAGGGTTTCGACTTCTGGAGATCGTCACGCGTCATTCCAAATAACACCATTAATGAGTTTCCGTTCTGGACCTTTCTCTTCTCCGACCTCCATGCACACATGATTTCGCTGGCGTTCCAAGTGACGCTGCTTGGCATCTTGCTTGCAATCGTGGCATCGCGCCCACGTGCTGTCTCTGGAAATCGCGAGCAGAACGCCTTGGACCGAGTTCGTCTTCTGCTCGGACTTGACACCGTTGGCGTGGGGCTCGGAATCGGCTGGTTGCTTGGTGCGCTGCGTGTCATTAACACGTGGGAGTTTCCGACGTACGTCGGGCTTACAGTGATCGCTGTCGGCATCCGCGAAGTTTCTCCGGCACGCGCGATAACCCTGTTCGGGGCAACCCGTACCGCGGTCACTATTGCCGTTGCGTTCGCGTCTTCGTCCCTATGGTTCCGACCCTTTTGGAGCAGCTACCTGACGGTGTATAGCTCGGTCAGCCTCTGGACCACCGATAAGTCGACCTTGGTTGACTACACGATCATCCATGGCGCGATGCTCCTTGAGCTTATTGCATTTGTTGCGATGTTCGGTTGGCCGGCGTGGCGCCGGTCGACGCCGGTTCGGTGGGGGATGCTGCGGGTGCGTCGTGCCGACGCATGGTCGCGCCTCGACCGGCTCGAGGCATTGCTCGGAGGCGCAGCTCCATCGTGGGGGTTCTCGTCGATCATCGCTGCGTTCTTCACGACGCTCGCCGTCATTTGCTGGCTCGGAGGCCTCGGCTTGGTTGGGGTGCTGATGATCCTGTGCGGGGCGATGGTGTCGACCGCCTGGGAGCGTCGCGAGGATGGCCCAATCTCGTTCGCCGCCGCAATTGGGGCGACTGGCGCAGCGATAGGCATATTCGTCGAGTTTTTCACATTATCGGGTGACATCGGCCGGATGAACACCGTATTCAAGTTCTACCTACAGGTTTGGGTGATGTGGTCCGTGGTTTCAGCCGCCGCTGCCGCATGGCTTTGCTCGAGGGTGTTTGGGTCGGTCCACTTGGCCCCAGTTTCGGCGCCAGAATGGGCATGGGGATCAGCGTTCGCCGCCACAGGCCTGGCTGTGCTTGCGTACCCGCTCGGGGCGATCCCTGCTCGGCTGTCCGACCGTTTCGCGCCGATGCCCCCCACGCTTGACGGCATGGCGTACATGCGCACCGCCACGGTCTTCGATGCGAGCAGTGAAGTAGCGCCTGCCAACCCGGCCGGGGTGAATCTCCGTGCGTTCGCAGACTTCGTGGCCATCAAATGGATGCTGGAAAATATCGATGGAACGCCAGTCATTCTTGAGGCCACAGTGCCTGAGTACCGGTGGGGTTCGCGCGTGTCAAAATACACGGGCTTGCCAGCCGTCCTCGGGTGGCGCTGGCACCAAGCGCAGCAGCGTGGGCCGTACGCACCGCAGGTTGATGCACGCCTGCGCGATGTGCAGACCATGTTCAATGCACCGTCTGCGTCTTCAATCACAGCACTTCTCTCACGGTATCGGGTCAGGTACGTCTACATCGGCGATCTCGAGCGTGCCTACTACACGGCAACCGGAATAAGCAAGTTCGCGTCGGCTCCCGCCATCTTTCGACAGGTGTATGGAACCGACGCGGTCACCATCTACGAAGTGGTCTCCGAATCAGTGGCTCGGGCCAGTAGATAGGCGAGCTGGAGCGCCACCCGGGTCGGTGCACGCCGGACGAGCCGGCACGTACCCATTGGGCGACCCGCGATAATCACAAAACGGCACGGCTGCAACACGCCGTAAGTGGTCCCCGGTTGGTCGGTCGAATGCAAGTAGGAGCTGAGGTTGGTGGTATCGAAGTCGAGTGGCGACCAAGACCGCGACGTCCGGCTCGCCCCGGATGAGGTCCCCTTGGACATCGGTTCTGCCGAGCGACCCGGCACGATTGCCGAACAGTCTGTAGACGCAGAGAGACCGAGGGACCGGGGTGAGGGGCGTCGCAGGGCTAGTCGTTCGCTTCGCTCGAACCGGGCCGTCGAGAGCTCCGACGGCGCGAGTGAAGACATCGTGGGACCGAGCGTTGTCGGTATCGCGCCCGGCAACTCGATCTTGATCGACGACGCGCACCCCGACTTAGGCCCAAACCCCATTGAGTGGCTCGGGGCTCCATTCGCTTGGGGGCTTACGCGTGGGCAGGCCATCGTAGTGGTGGCGCTGTTCGTGGTGACGCTGCTCAGTCGGTTCTGGAATGTCGGCGACCGGGCGATGCATCATGACGAATCAATGCACGCAAAATTCGCCTGGGATACATTCAAGGGTAATATTTACAAGTATAATCCGCTATTGCATGGACCGTTTCAATTCCTCAGTGTCGCAACAAGTTTCTGGCTGTTTGGTTCGACGGAGGCGACCGCGCGGGCTGTTCCGGCCTTCTTCGGCGTCGTCCTTGTGGGGCTGTCAGTCCTCTGGCGGCGATGGCTGGGAACAATCGGTTGGCTCATATGCCTCACCATGTTCACGTTCTCTCCAAGTTTCA
>CAILQO010000361.1 GCA_903836285.1 uncultured Chloroflexota bacterium | reverse complement strand
CGTCATCCCCTCGCCAAGCGAGATGATGTGGCGCGTCTCGCGCACCGGCAGGACCTCGCGGTAGCGCCACAGCGTCGCATCGCGCGCCCGGAGCGCCTCACGCGGCAAGGCCTCACGGACGGCATCGAGGTCGTAGCGATAGGTCAGCACCCGGTTGCACGACGGGCAGGTGTTCTGGAGGTGGTCCACCTCGACGACGTGCCCGCACATGCTGCACGCCAGTCCGGATAGGTAGCTGCGGACCGGTGGCCGGTCCGGCACCGTCCGGTCGTTCGGGTCAGCGGGGCGCGCGGCGGCCATCATCGTGTCACCTCGAAGAACTGCGGCGCCGTTGCCTCCCCGACGCCCCGGGCAAGCCCTACTGCGGGACGCGGTCGGGGAAGGCGCGCCGGTAGTCGGTGCCGACGTTCGCGCGTTCGACCTGAAACTCCGCCCCATTCATCGGGTCGTAGGTCAGGATCGTCCGCTGAAACACCTGCACCATGATGCTGCGTCCCTGGAACGGGCCTTTCGACACGACGGCGGAGACCGCCTCGGTCATCGGCAAGCCAATGTCGTGCAACCATCCGCCCGGGAAGAGGTCGGCCCGGTTGATGTACGGCCAGAACACCTGATGGACGTAGTGGCCCGGGCCAGGTTGCAGGGCCTGCGAGTACGGCACGAACACCGAGCCGTCTGAGTTTGCCTGCGTCCCGCCCTTGAAGCCGGTGGGGGCAGGGATGCGTCGCGCCTCGTTCGCCATGTCGTTGATGGTGGCGTAGGTCAGGGTCGACACCTCGCCACCGATGGGCAGCGGCAGACGGAGCGTCTGCAACTCGTCGACGAGCAGCCCGTACTGGAACTGCCAGTTCGGGTCGGGCGTGATGCCCGTCTGGTCCTCGAGGCGCCCCTTCTCGAAGTACTGCGCGAAGTACCCCGCGAAGAACGTCGGCGGCGAGATCGTATTGCCGAGGATGCGGGGACCGTCACGCTCCACGTAATAGCGAAGGAAGCGGCTGTCGATCGGCCAGCTCCCCGGCGCACGGTCGACGGTGGGCGTGCCGCTGACGAGGCCCTGCCCTCCCGTTGAACCGAGGTTGGTCAGCACTGGTCCAGCGACGCTTTGGGTGCCTGGCACTTGGCCGGGCATCAGCGTCGGCGTTGGGGAAACCTGTGGCGTGGGTGACGGCGTCGCGGTAACCGGCGGCCGGTCGGCGGAGGTGACCTCAAGGGCATCCAGGTCGACGATGCTGTCTGAGGACGCGCCGTTGCGCTGTCCAAGCACCTCGATCACAAGCGTGTGGGGCGTGTCGGAGTTCAGGCCACCAACCCAGGAGATCAGCTCGTACGTCGTCTCGTTGGGGCGATACAGGTCGATGATGCCATCACCGGTCGCGCCGACGACCACGCCATCGACGGTCAAGCGGGCGCGACCACGATTGGGCCCGCGCACGCCGTACCACTTGACGTACGGCCCCGTGAACTGGATCCGCGCGATTGCGCCCTTCTGGCGGGTCTGATGGCGGGTGCCGCCGTTCGACTTTGAATCCTCAATCCTCGTCCAGTCGCCTTCATAGACAAGGAACGGGTCGTTGTCCTGGAAGAGGTAGGCTGTCGGCGTCGGCGTCGCTGTCACGACCTGCGCCGCCACGGGAACGCCGTCACTGGCGGATGCCGCCGCCAACCCGATCGCCAACACCGCAAGGGCACCGACCCGGCGCAAGCTCCCCGCAGCCCCTCGCGTTGGCATCATCCGTCGTTCCGTCACGCTCACGTCCGTTTCCTGTCGCCGCCAACGCGGTGCACGGTCCCTTGCAACCAACCAGTGGTGTGGTGCGGTACCGTCCCCTCAACGGGGACCACGGTCGGCACCGACGGGCATCGCCCCCGGCCCACAGTCCAGAGTGTGCCGACACTCCCGCATTCCGTCAACTCGTCGCGCAACCTTTGCTTGCCGCGTTCGTTGCGGCCCGTCCAACCGATGACCAAGCCAGTACCAGAGCGACCGTGCGTCCGAACCGTCGTGGTCGTCGGCGTTTGCGGGTCCGGCAAGAGCGAGCTGGTTCGACGCCTCCACGGCGCCGGATTCGCGGCTCGGGTGGTGGCCCAGGAGCACTCGATCATCCAGGACCTATGGCGCCACCAAGGTGTCCCCGACGCCCTCGTCTACCTTGCCGCCTCACCGCAGACCGTCGCGGAGCGTGGGCGGGGCATCGTCGGCCCAGCAATGCTCGCCATCCAGGAGGCCCGACTTGCCGACGCCCGTGCCGCGGCGACGATCACCGTTGACACCGACGCACTGACCGCCGCCGAGGTCGCCGAGGTCGTTATCGGGCGCCTCCGGTGCGGTGCGTGAGGAGGGCCTCGGTATACTCCCGCCCACCGGAGGATCGCCGACCGTGGCCGACGCAACACCCTTCCGCGGCGACGACCCGGCCAACCTCCACGCCGTGGCGCAACGCTTGCGGCGGGACATCATCGACATGACCACCCGTGCCGGGTCGGGCCATCCGTCGAGTTCGATGTCCGCCATCGACATCCTGGTCGCCCTCTACCGCGGTGGCATCCTGTCACTCGACCCGGCCAACCCGCACGACCCGGACCGCGACCGCTTCATCCTTTCAAAGGGGCACGCGGCGCCGGCCCTCTATGCCATCCTCGCCGAACACGGCGTCATCGACCACGCGTCGCTCGACACCCTTCGCCTGATCAACAGCCCCCTTGAGGGTCACCCCAACATGCGTCGCCTTCCCGGCGTCGAGGCGTCCACCGGATCGCTCGGGCAGGGCCTGTCGATCGGGTTGGGGCATGCCCTCGCCGCCCGTCTCGACGGTCGCTCCTTCCGCACATACGTCATGTGCGGCGACGGCGAAATGCAAGAAGGGCAGGTCTGGGAGGCCATCATGGCCGCCGCGCATTACCGCGTCGACTCCCTGACCCTGGTCGTCGACCACAACGGCGCGCAGCAATCGAACCTCGTCCCCCGCGTAGTCGACTACCGACCCCTCGCGGCGAAGCTGCGCGCCTTCGACTGGCACGTCGAGGAGGTTGACGGCCACGACATGGCGTCAATCCTTCGGGCTTTCGCGTCCACGCGGGCCTTGACAGGGCGCCCGCAGGCGATCGTGGCGCACACCGTCAAGGGCAAGGGCGTGTCGTTCGTCGAGGCGGACTGGACGTATCACGGCAAGCCCCTCACCCCCGCCGAACGCGACCGCGCCCACGCCGAACTTGGCGTCGGCTAGGCGCCAGGCCGCCGACTGGAACCCTGGATGACCTCGACGACGACCGGCCCGTTCACGGTGAGCCTTGGCGTGGCGACGCGCGACGCCTTTGGGCAGGCACTGCGCGACGTGGGGCGCGACGACCCCCGCGTCGTCGTCGTCGACGGCGACGTCGGGAACTCCACGCGCACCGAGTGGTTCGCGCAGGCCTTCCCCGACCGTGCGTTCAACGTGGG
>CAILQO010000360.1 GCA_903836285.1 uncultured Chloroflexota bacterium | reverse complement strand
GCGGCGAACGTTGTGATCTGGACCCCGGCAGCGGTCGCTCGCGCAGCCCCAGCGTCGAGCCCGCGTGTGTCCGCCTCGGCGACGTCCAGCCTGGCTTCCCACGCGCGGCCGACCTCGCGGTACCCGAGGCGATGTGCCCAGCGAACCGAGGCGGTGTCCGTCCCGGGGACCTCACCGCGCACGGAGTCGGCCGTACGCTGGCTGAGGGACGCAACGACCCAGCCGTGCAGCGCCGTGCCAAGCCCGCGGCGACGCCAGGCAGGATCGACGACGACGTGGGCCTCGTACCGGTGGGGGTGGAACTCCCAGCGCAGGTGTCCGACCGTGGCGCAGCCCCGCAACGTGCCCCCGGCATCCCACGCGCCGATCCGGTCCCGCCAGAGGCGTGTGCCGTCCCACGCGGCGTCTCGGTGCCGGAAGTTGGCCAGGTCAATGGGGTCCTCTGGGCGGGCACGGGTAAGGAGCGCGCCCATGGCGTCGAGATCGTCAGGGGCCTCGATCTGGCGGACGTGGAGCTGGGGCGTCGTGGTGAGGCGAGGCAATTCGGCCGCGCGGGTCATGCCTGGCCCCGAGTGCTTCCCTTGCGGCGCACGCGGACCCGGTGGACGCGGCGGCCGTCGAGGGCCTCCACCGTGACGATGTGGCCCCCGATCTCAACCGCGTCGCCCAGCTCGGGGATCCGCCCGAGGCGCGCCATCACGAGGCCACCGAGGGTGTCCGCCGCCTCGCGGTCGTCGTCGGTGAGCGACGTGCCGGTGCCCTCTTCCCACTCGGCCAAGCGGGTCATGCCGTCGGTGATGGTGCTGTCGTCGGGGTGCGCGGCGGAAGGCACGGTGGTGACCGGTGTGATCCCAACTGCCGCCGGGGCGCCCCGCATTGGCAAGTGCGGTTGCTCGTCGTGGATGCGGCCGACAAGCGGCTCGACGAGGTCGTGAAGGGTGACAAGGCCCGCGGTGCCGCCGTACTCGTCCAAGACGATGGCGATCGTGTCCCCGGCGGTGCGGAGCTCATCGAGCAGCTCGTCGATGCCCTTGGACTCGGGGACCGCCGCGACCGGCCGCACGAACGCGCGCAGGTCGAACGGGCGTGTGCTGCCCTCGGCAAGGTCTGCGAGGATGTCGCGCGCGTTGACGATTCCGGTGACACGGTCGAGCGTTCCCTCGTAGACCGGCAGGCGTCGGCGCCCGCTTGAGACGAGCCGTGCAACGACCGCGTCGCGCGAAGCGTCCAGCGGCACCGACTCCACGGAGGTCCGTGGCGTCATGACCATTCCGGCGGTGATGTCGGCGAAGGTGAATGCGCGCGCGACGATGCGGGCCTCGCTCTCCTCGACGACGCCAGCCCGCTGGCTCCCAGTAACAAGCAGGCGCAGCTCGGCAACGGTGTGCACCATCTCATGGCCTGATGCAGGTTCGAGCCCGCCCAGGCGGAGCACGGCGTTCCCGACCCAGGTGAGCGCGGCGACGGGCCACCCAAAGACGATGGCGAAGGCGGTGAGCGGGCGCGCGTAGAGCATGGACATCGTCTCGGCGCGCTGCAGTGAGAGGCTCTTGGGCACGAGCTCGCCCAGAACGATGTGCATGGCGGTGATGACGGAGAACGCCGCGACCGTCGCGAGGGCATGGGTAGGGATGTACCCGGCGAGTGGGGACTCCGGGTCAAACACGCCCTCAAGCAGGTGGGCGATCGCCGGTTCCCCGACCCATCCGAGGCCAAGGGAGGTGAGGGTGATCCCAAACTGGCAGGCGGCGATGTACCTGTCCAGGTGATCGGTGATGCGGAGCGCCGCCGCGGCATTTGCATTGCCATCGGCACGCAACTGCTCCAGGCGGTTGCGCCGCGAAGCGACCATCGCCATCTCCGAGCCGACGAAGAAGCCGTTCACGAGGACGATCAGGAGGACCACCAGCGGGCCGCCGATCCAGCCGAACTCCATGCGCGCGCGTCCCTTCAGGCATCGCCCCGGGCGTTACCCCGAAACGTAGCATAGGGGTCATGCTCGCCCCTCTCCCGTTTTCATTCGCCCCTCGCCCGCCGCAGTGGGAGAGGGGCAGGGGGCGCGTACGTGGATAACGAGGGGGCTTCTCCGGGGCAGGGGTCGGGGTCTTCGGGTCAGGTGGCGCGTACCCGGACGACGATGGCTTTGGACGTGGAAGGGGTTCTCCGGAACGGGAGCAGATGCACTG